>NZ_AEWE02000164.1:0-22819 GCF_000190455.2 Pseudomonas sp. TJI-51 | reverse complement strand
GCTTGCCGGCGATAGGGCCATCAAATCCACAACAAATTCCGGATCAGTCGTACATCACCTTCTTCTTCCAGGTCTCGTCCTCATCGGTCTTGAGGCCCTGGGTCAGTTCGTTGTGTTCGTCCTCGGCCGGTTCCATCTGGTCCAGCACCTGGGCGTTGGCCCGGCCCAGCAGTTTCTCCAGGTACGTCAGCTGCTCTTCATACACCTTCGGCTCCGGCTGCTTGCGCAGGTACTGCACCCCCCGTTCGAATGCCAGGCGGGCTTGGCCTGGCTGGCCTTTCTGCAGGGCCTGCTGGCCGAGGTTGTTGAAGAACTCGATATGCAGCAGCACCAGAATGTGGCGGATCTCCTTGACCCAGTGCTTGGCCTCCGGCGCAGGCAGGAAGCCCTCATGCGCGGCCCGGGTCACCTGGTTGTGCAGTGCTTCCAGCAAGAAGCGCACATCCTTGGCCTTGACCTCGGTCTGGATCGGGTTGGGCGGGTTGTTCACCGGGATCTTTTCACCCAGGGCGATCAGCCCTTCCAGTTCGGCCATGCGTGCCTTCAACTGGGCATTGTGCTTGTCCACCGCCAGCTGGCGCTGGTTGAGGTTGAGCTCCAGGCGGGTCAGCAGCAGCTTCAGCGCCGGGGTCATGAACTGGCCTGGGAAGGTCTCGGTGATTTCGCCGCAGCGGCGCAGGCGGTCGGCCAGTTCGATCTTCAGGCGGGCGCGCTCCAGCTTGCCGTTCTCGACCACATTGTTGAGGTAGCCGATCACGATCAGCAACGCGATACCCGCTACGATGAGCAGGGTGATCAGAAGTGGTGTCACCGTTAATGCCTCATTGAAGAAGAATTACAGCGTTGAGTGTAGTGAGTTTGCCTCGGAGCGAATAGCGGCACAGGCAAACCCGTTCTCTATATCGACAAGCCAGCCCGCATCTGCACCCCGACCCACCCGGAAGTCATTGATTTAAATAAATTTCTACAAAGGGGTTGACGCCTGTATCAAGCATCCATAGAATGCGCGCCACTTGCAGCGTAAAGCACACAGTGAAACGCGGCAGGGAGTGAAAGCAGGCAGCGATGCCAGCAGCGTGTCCCCTTCGTCTAGTGGCCTAGGACACCGCCCTTTCACGGCGGTAACAGGGGTTCGAGTCCCCTAGGGGACGCCAAATTGCGGGAATAGCTCAGTTGGTAGAGCACGACCTTGCCAAGGTCGGGGTCGCGAGTTCGAGTCTCGTTTCCCGCTCCAGTTTCTCCGGCAACGCTGATGGCGGGGCGGGAAAAGAAAATCCAGGCTGAATCGTGAGGTTCATGTTCTGGTGCACTGAAAAGTGTCGTGTGTCCCCTTCGTCTAGTGGCCTAGGACACCGCCCTTTCACGGCGGTAACAGGGGTTCGAGTCCCCTAGGGGACGCCATTTGCGGGAATAGCTCAGTTGGTAGAGCACGACCTTGCCAAGGTCGGGGTCGCGAGTTCGAGTCTCGTTTCCCGCTCCAGTTTCCAAAACTATGGCGTTCATGACGGTGTAGTAGGTTGTAAAAGTATCAAACGCGGGAATAGCTCAGTTGGTAGAGCACGACCTTGCCAAGGTCGGGGTCGCGAGTTCGAGTCTCGTTTCCCGCTCCAATATGAAACGCACCAAGGAATTTTAACGTTCCTTTGGTGCGTTTTTTTTTACCTGATCAAAACCCTGGCCATGGCGATCAAGCCATGGCAGGGCCGGCTAGCGATATTCGATGGTGAAGTTCAATGCGCCCTTGGCCTCGCCTGGGGTAACCGTTGCTGCGGTCTGGTAATACCGGGCGCGAAGGTCCAGGCGCGTGATGCCGGGGGTAAGGCCCACCATATCCACGTACTCTTCCAGCTTAACTGGCGTGTTGTCACTACGCAGTACTTGAATGCCAATGCCAGCGGCGGTCGAGTCGGTGGTCAGGGTGAACAGGCCCAGGTCCCGGTCCACCGGCACTGAACCGTCTACGCCGTCCAGGCGCATGAACGCGCGGGCAACGCTGCCGGCCGGGTCGTCCTCGCAGTCGCTGAGTGTGATGAAGAAATCCACTGGGTTGGTTGTGCTGCCCTGGCCTGTGAAGTCGGCGATGTCGTGAGTACCGAGTTGTACCGGATTGGCGCTGACCGCGTCAGCCTTGACCGTGCACTGGGCCAGCTGGACTTGCCCGCCCAATGTAAGCCTTACGGCATCCCCGACATCACTGACCACGCCCCTGACGACTTCCTGACTGAATGAGCTGATGCCAGCCGGGATGGGGCCTGTCTTGATCAAGGCCATGTACTTGATGATGAGATTCCTCATCACCAGCGGTGTAGGTGCCATATTTCTCTGGTTTTCACCCACATAAGGAACAGCGCCAATACCTCCGTCGTTTGCCTGGAACGTATTGCTGGCCGTGCCGTTGAGGAAACCGCCCAGTTCCAGGTACAGACCTACACCCGGGATACTGGTTTGCAGCACTTTGCCCGTCACATCCTTCCCGTCAACGGGAGGGAAGGTCCCCGGGGCTACAGGGAGTGGCGTGCCCATGTTCGCCGTCAGTGCCAAACTCCCGTCGTTGTCGCAGTTCAACGCAAAACCGGGGCCTGCTATCCCGGTGCTTGTCGCGGAGTAGATCTTGCTACCCACCGGGGCATCACGGGCCACCCACCTCATGCCAGAGATGTTGTGCGTGAACTGCATCGGGCCTGTGGTCGTTGGCCATTCGCATCCCAGGGCATGGGCCTGGCTTGGCAGTGTCAGCATCGTCGCAGCAGCGGCGATGCCAATGAACAAACGCGAAACAAGGGGCATGGTCGGTTCCTGTTGCAAGCGTGCGGCAGCGCGCACGGGCTGGATCATGGAGTGGGGCAGCGCAAAGTCTGCAGGCGATAGCCTTGCTCTTCTGGCATGGTTGCAGGGTCGATGCTGAACAAGCAGCGCTGTCCGGCGCGCTCGCCCCAGCGCGCTTCCAGGGTTTGCGCCTGGGCATCTGTTGCAATCAGCGCCTGGCCCGCCTGGCCCACTACGGCCAGGTGCTTGCCCTGCTTGTCATTGAGTTGGGTGCCGAAGGGCAACGGGCGGCCGTCGGCATGCTGCAGGGTCAGGATCAGGCGGTTTACCTGCTGCGCCTTGAATGCCGCCAGGGCGACCGCCCCTCGGCGGGGCACAACCTGCGTAACGCCGTTTTCGATTTCAACACCAGGGCCGAGCTGGTCGGTTTGCAAGGTGACTTGGTTGACCCTGTAGGGGCGCATGTGGGGGGCAAGAATGTAGCCACTGCTGTCGGTGCTGCCGCCAGGCACATTGTCGACACCTACGCCGGGCACATCGGGTACATGCACCAACGCCGTGGTCTCGCCCAGGTATTGCCCCAGCACGATGCCGCCGGCATGTGCCAGCACCGCGCCACTGGCATTGACCGAAACACTGCGGAAGTCGTCCGCTTCGGTGTAGCCGGCACCTACGTTCACCTTTTGCGTCTGGTAACCCATCGATACCGACGCCGTCTTGCGCTGCTGTTCGTCGTTGGCCAGCGATGCCAGGTAGCTCAGGCGGTTGTCCTGCGAGCCGCCGTTCAAGCTGGCGCGTTCGCTGAAGTGGCCGTTGCTTTCCTGCACGTCGAAACTGGCAGTCGTTGACGTGCCCCAGTCCAGCGGGATGGTGACCCCCAAGCCTACGATGCGGTCGCTGCCGTTGTCGTCGCTCAACGACTGCGAGGCATACAGGTTGATGCTGACCCGGCGATACTGAGTATTGAACTGGAACTGGTACTGGCGTCGCTGGCGGTTGGTGTGCCAGTAATCGTCCTGCGACAAGGTCAGGCTCAGCGAGTTGCGGTTGTTGAACGACTGGTAGATCGAGCTTTCCAGGCGGCTGCGGCGGTTGCCCTGGTAGCGGCTGGAGGCGTTGCGCTGCTGCACGGCTTCGTCGAACTCACGATAGCCTTCTGTGGAGTAGCGGTAACCGGCAAAGCGCAGGCTGGTGCCGGTCTGGAAGGCTTTACCATAGCGCACTGAATAACTCTGCCCCTGTACCTGGCCGCCTTGCTCGCCAAGATCGGTACGGGCCTGAGTCACGTCCAGCGATACTGCGCCAAAGGTACCAAAGTCGCGGGCGATGCCAAGGTTGGCAGCGTCGTAGTACTCGCTGCCCAGTAGCCCACCATACAGGGTGGTGCCCCACTGGCCGCCACGGGCCAGGGTGGCTTGCCAGAGTGCGGGGTTGTCGATGCCGTCGGCGCCGTCATAGCGCCCGGCCACCAGGTTGTAGCGCCACACGCCTTCGCGCAGCAGGTTGCTGAGGGTGGAATAGGGCTGGATGAAGCGGCGCACCTGGCCGTCGGCTTCGGTGAGGACGATTTCCAGGTCGCCGCTGCTGCCACCAATGCCCAGATCGTTGATTTCGTATGGGCCGGGGGCAACGTAAGTGGAATAGATCGGGTAGCCGTTCTGCAGCACTTCGAGCTTGGCCCGGGTCTGGGCTACGCCGCGAATGACGGGTGCGTAGCTTTGCATCACGTCGGGCAGCATGCCCATGTCGGTGGCCAGCTGTACCCCTTTGATGGGCAGGCTGCGGAACACGTCGCCACTGCTGAATGTTTCGCCCAGGGTGAGCGTACCCCACTGCCCGGGCAGGTCGTGCTGGGCATAGGTGTTGAAATGCACCCAATCCTGGCCTTCGCCGTCGTCGCGCCAGCTCTGGCTGCTGCGCAGGCGCCAGCCGCCTAGGTTGATACCGCCATTGAGGTACAGGTCCTGGCTGCTGGAGGTGCCGGTGCGGCCGCTGAAATGCTGTGCAGAGGCCTGGTAGCTGACGAAGGCGGCATTGATGCCGTCGTCCCAGCGCTCGGGGGCCACGCTGCCGGCCACATCGCGGCGCAGGGCCACTTGCGGGATGGACAACGCCAGTTGCAGCTGGCCAGGGTTGAGGTCGTAGGTGGCATCGGGCACTAGCGTAGGTAGGTCTACACAGCGCGCGTCGGTGGGCAAAGGCTCGGCCAGCGCCTGCTCACGCAGGCCCAGCTCGCGGAGCAGGCTGGCACTCAGGCAGGGCTCCAGGCCCTTGCCGTCGCTGCCTTCACGAAACTCGATTTCGTGCTTGCCCGCAGGGGCCAGGTTGACCAGCACTTCAACCTGATAGCGGCCGGGCGCCAGGGAGGCTTGAGCAGCCAGGGTGTTCAGGGCAGCTATGCTGGCGTCGCTGGATTGCCCAGGGGCTTGGCGCATGAAGTTGGGGTTGAATTGCAGGGGGTGTTCTTCAGCTCGGATTGAAGTGCTACTAACATGCAATAATACGTAACCGACAACTGATAATATCAAGGCTAAGCGACTACGCTTCGGCAATATTCGATGCCTGTTGGGGCTTGGCATATTTATACACCGTAAAGTGATTGTGGTGTGCAGGGCCATGAAAGTGGGGCTGCTGCCTTGAGAGGAGCAGGGGTGCCAAGGTATATGGATTTTCCACGACCCAATGTAGGAAAATTCCTAAAAATACCTTGGATACTCCTCTCTGATGTCCGAGTTTTATATCGCCCTTAGAGTCGGATATCATTTTGCGTAACGGGTTGCCGCAAGGTTTGAATTGTTAGGCGTTGTTTAGCTAGTCATACTTTCCACTTCCTCTCCGCAGGGGTTTGCCACCCATGACGGTTGTAATTCCCGGGGGGAGTGGTGATAACGGCCGGCCATTTTTTTGTTGGCGAGCTCGGTGTAGTAATAACTACGGTTTTTTCATCAACTAAATCAACCGCTTTGATCGGTGAAGGTTCAATGGTTGCTGTGACCGGAATAGGCTGTGGTTCCAATACCGTAACTTTATCTGAGAATGTTACGGATTGACGGTTTAAATCATAAGCTGAGGGAGCTTCGCTGACAGGAAGATACATTTTTTGGTTGGTAGATATGTATTTCGAACGGGCCATTGCATTGCGTCCTCCGAGACCTGGCAGGCGTTGCTTGACAAAAAAGTCTCCACCGAATCCATCCTTCCGTCGTCTTCCCCACGATGCAGCGCGTTTAGTAATGATAGGTGTTTTCGCCCCCTTCGATTTCAACAACTGATAAAGAAGCAACGCGAACGTAGTACCCCCACTGGCAGTATCCATCAAAAACAGCGACTCATCCGGCTCGCTCCCTTTCACAGTTTCCTCGAAACGCTTCCCAAAGGTGTAAAGGTCGATTAAAAGGCTGCCTGCGCCGAGCGCGAAGTGCATGGTCAGGCCTACCGGCGGCAGAAGCAAGAAGCTGACTACCGCAAACGCAGCGCTCATCGCCAAGCCAAGCCAGGATCGCCAGTCGGCTATGGGCTTCACGGGTTTGGGTGGGATGTAGGGCTGCTCCATGCTGTGTCGCATGCCGTAATGGCCACTCGGGTCGTGCCAGTTGACCGGGTTGCCGCCGCAGTACACATACGGGTTGATGCCTGCAACCTCAGGCGCCGCGAGATCCGGGCTGTGGAAGCGCATCAGCCCGGGGTTGTAGGCACGGTAGCCACGCCCCAGCAGTGACCAGCCCAACGCATGTTCGCGGGCTTCACCGTTGAAGCCAAGCAAGCCCACCAACTGGTCGTTGTCCGGTGAATCGCCGTAGGCGGTATACGTGTTGTCGTGCAGTTCATCACTGCTGCATTCACCTAGCACGCTGTTGGCCGCGTCGGTTACGAATAGCCGGTTATCGGCGGTTTGAGCCGGGCGTTGCAAGCCCAAAGGGCGCTCGCCGGCGTACAGGTACTCGGTCAGCAGGTCTGCTTCGCGTGTGCTGCTCAACCGGTAGCCCTGGTAGCGGCGCAACACTTCCGGCTCCTGCGCCTGGCGCACGCCGATCAGGTCGTTGTGGCCGTCATAGCGGTAGCGGTACAGAGGCTGCCCGTCGCTCGCCCGTTTGACTTCGCTCAGGCGGCCACGGTCGTCGTACACCAGCCGGTTACCCTGCTCGTCGTTCAGCAGGTTGCCTTCGGCATCGGAGTCAAACCCCTGGCTGGCCGGGTAGTCGGGCTGCAGGGAATGCTCCGCTCGTGTCAGGATGAAGCCGTCGTAGGTATAGAAAGCTTCGTCTGCTGCACCGTCGGCAAAATCGGTGTAGCACTCTGTGAGGTTATTCAGCTCGTCGTAGACGAAAAACTGATTTTTGATAGCGCGCCCAGCCGCGTTTTTCGGCAGGGCGGTGCCAGTGCAACGGTGTTCCTCCAGCCGGTCGAGTGCATCGTAGTTGAAGGTTTCCAGCAACAGTTGTTCGCCACCACGGATAAGTGCGCGGCTACTTAGTTGGTCATCCTCCTGCCACGTCAGTACGATGTGCAGGGTGAGGGTGGAGCCATCCTGCCGGGTGAGGGTTTGTTCGCGTTTGTGCTCGCGGCCTAGAAGGTCGTAAGTTTGCTCGCACACAAGCCTCTGTTTGTTGATCAAGTCCTGCGTTGTAGTTTTCCAGAGCCGCCCCAGCGTGTCGTACTCGAAGGAGGCAACCAGGTCACCTTGACGGGTCTGTAGCAGTTGGCCCAGGTCGTTGTAGGCGTGGGTTACCGCAACGCCGTCACTTTCGGTGTAGCCCAATGGCAAGCCTTGGAACGAGTGGCGGTAGTCGCAGTGGTAGCCCTTGGCATCCTGATCTTCCCATTGGGCTTTCAGCAGGTAGCCTTGATCGGTGTAGCTATAGCTGTGCTTGCCTTGTGCATCGCTGGCTGTACTGATGGCTGAGGTTTTGCTGTCGTAATCGAACGTTGTGCTCGGCACTGTGCCCACATCGATCTGGCTGGGCTGGGCTGAGCGGGTGGGGCGATAGTGGTAGGTGAACGTGCGCTGCGCCGTGGTGCGGCTTTCTAACAGCGAGGTGTTTTCCTTGTAGGTGTAGGCTTCTTGCTGCAAACCGGCCGCCAGCGTCTTCAGGCGTTCGAGACCATCGTACTCCCGCTGCCAGGCCAGGGTGGGTTGGGCGCCTTTGCGTCGCTCGACCAGCAGTTGCTCGGCCAGCGGGGCAGCGCTGTGTAGCGCGAAACGGCTGAGCACAGCCGATTGGTCGGGCCGCTCGTTACGGGTTACCCGGCCTTCAGAATCGTAGCTGTACTGATTGACTCGGCTGACTGGCCTGCCGTTTCGGTTAAAGGTGTGTTCTTCACGGGTGCAGCGCGCCAGGCCGTCGTAGCTGAAGTCTTGGCGGCCAACGATCTGGCCTGCTTCGTCCAACCGGTATTGATAGGCCGGCTTGTCGAAGTTATTGCTTTCGGTAACCTGCTGCTGTTGACGAACCCCCGGTTTGTCTGCTGTCTCGACCCAGCGGGTAATGATGTCGCCTGATTCACCAAACGGCGAAAACTCACTGTGTTGCGTCGCGCCATTGGGCAGCGTGGTCTTGCACAGTTGGCTCCAGGCATCGTATTCGAAGGTGGAGGTCAGTTCCAGGGTCTTGTCGTCGTAATAGTCAAAGGTGGTTTCTTCGCTTAGTTGGCCAAGTTCATCGTACGTGCGCCGAGCAACGATTTTACGTTGCCGCAAAGGTCTAGCGCCTGGCGGGGTATCCGTAACTTGCGTTTCGCGCTCTTCGGTCACCACCCGGCTGCAGCCATCGAAGGTGACGATGGTGCACACGCCCGTGCTGCCGGTGGACGACTGCGAGGCCAGCCCGGCTGCGCCCTCCTCGGGATGGCTGACCAGCCCGTACTGGTGGATGACCTTACTCTCGTCCTCGCCTTGGCCGGGTGCAATAATTTCTTCCTTCAGGCGTGCGAGCGGGTCGTAGATGCGGCGAATGCTGTTGCCGGTGTCATCCTCTTCGTACACCGTTTGACCATGCAGGCCAGATGCGGCTGAACGGGTCGTTTTCTGCACCAGGTCAAAGCCGCACACGGTTTCATCGGTCCAGTATTCCAGGCCGTGCTCCTTGTCGGTGACCTTGCAGTAGCTCCAGTCGACACGTGAAGTGCGGCTTTCGATGGCCCGGCGCACTGGGTTGGCGCTGTCGTCACCGTAACGGGTGGTCACCTGATAACTCGGCCGACCATGCAGGAAGGCATTGTCTGGCATGTTCAGGTAAGCCCGTTCCACGTTTAGCAGTAGCACTTCGCGCTCGTCGGGCTGTTGAACATCGAATACTTGCACGGTTTGTTCTGCGCAAAGCGCAAGCCATTCGCTAGCTTGGCCCAGGCTGGACAGCGCCGGGTAGGCCTTGTAGGTCAACCGGCTCCGGAAAATGGGGGCGCCGCCGGGCAACCCTGGCAGGGGGTAGACGGTCTTGCATTTGAGGTTGCGCACAAAACCCTGGGGGTCGGGCGGGCAGGCCCAGTTATCGCCACCTTCATCGCCGTGCTGTTTTTCGCCATCCTTGTCGTAGTACGCGTAAGTGGTGCGTACGCCGGTGGGGGCTACCTCTTCAGTGGTGTTGCCATAATCGTCATACAGGGTAGTCGCGGTTTCCAGGCGAAGCTTGCTGGCGTCAGCACGTAATTTATAGCGTTTGGTGACGGTCTTGGGCAGCTGGAAGTAGCGTGGTTGATCGTCGAAACTGACGCCGGCGCGTTCGTGGAACTCGGTTTCGGTTTCTTCGATATGGCCGTCTTCTTCCAATATTTGCCGGGTCAGCAGGTGATAGCGGTTGAACGTCTGGGTCTGTGTGCGGGCGACCTTGCCCGCTTTCCAGTAATGGGCGGTGACGCTGTAGCGGTAGTTAGCACTTGCCCGGTACAGGTTGTCCTCGCCGTCGTCACGCCAACTGACATTGCTGTTGCTACCTACATAACTGTGCTCCATCTCGACGTTGTTGTCCTCATCGAAGTGCTTGTAGGTGTAGGTCGTTTTCAGCGTTGGCTGATCGGCGCGGGGCTTCACTTCGTGGCTGGTTACCCGTGGCAAGACTCTTTGCGGCTGTGTATTTGGCAGTACGTGGCCCGGGTCGCCGTTCTCGCCGTAGCGAATTTCTTCTACAGCCCCCATGGGGGTGGATACTTTCGCAAGGCAGGTCAGGCCATGGGCGCGGGTATAGCCGAAGCGCCAGTTACCGCCGATGTCAGCTGGCAGTTTGACTTCCACCAAAGCCCGGTTTTTCAGCTCGAGCCTGTAGCGCAGGAACGGCAGGCCGTTAGCCCCTGCACCTGGATGCGTATCAACGGTGACCGCGCCATCGGTGTACTGCAGCTCCAGCAGCAGCGTGCCATTGTCATCGACGATCCTGGCCAGTCGGCGGCTCTCGGGAATGTAGTGGAGCGTTAACCCCTGGCCGGAAGGCGCCCGGACTTTACTCGGCAGGGCGATGGGGTTGAGCTTATCGTGCAGGGTCAGTATTTCCACCAGGCCGGACTTGTGGACCACGCGGTAGGGGCCCTTGTCTTCATCGGCGGCAGTGCCGTCATCGTAAAAATGAAAGCTGTGAATTTTCTTTTCGCGAATGGTGGGTTGCGCCCCGGTACCTGTCACCTTGTAGCTTTCCCCCGTGTGCAGGGTAAGCATGCGGGTAGCGGGCTCGTAGCGGGTCATTGCCAGGCGCCAGCCGGTGCCGAAACCTGAGTCTTCATTGCTGAACGGGCTGTACGACAGGCGCAAGGGCAGCCCAGGGCCGGTCAGGTCGTTACCGGCCGGCACTGGCAAGTCAATGGCCAGGTTGTACTGGCCCGTACGTTGGTCGACATTGTTTTGCACGAAACTCTGGAAGTTGCTGGCGTTGCTGTGTACCCCGGGAGTGTCAGCCATGATCAGATGCTCCGCGGGGCGATGGTGACCACGATGCAGGTAAGATCTCCTTGCTTGATCGGGTCACCTTTACCAATTACTCGGAAGCCTCGGCTTGGCACATTGTTGTCCAGGCCGCTGTTGGTCAGGTAGCCCGGTTTTTCCGGGCGGCCCGCGTAGGTCCAGATCTTGTCGATGCCCATTTTTTCCAGCGAAGCATTGGCGCGGCTGGTATCGAGCTCAACCCAGGAACTGTCGAGCTTTTCACAGCGCTCATTATCAGTCAGCAGAAACGTCGATTTGATCGGCACGTTTCGAATGCGGATGGAGTGAGGCTCCCTGGCTTCTGACGGGCACTCTTTTTTGGGGAGCAGTTTCACGGTAGTGCCGCTGCCCGCTTCCGGCAGCTCGAACCCGCAAGCAGGTTCGGTGTTGTTGTCCACGGTTTGGTAGAGGGAGAGAAGGGGGGTGGGATCCGCCAGGTTCGAACGGGTGGTATCGGCTGCATCGGCGGCCACACTGCTTAACAACAACGGCATCGTCAGCATCGCCTGTATAAGGGCCGACGGAAGCGTGGGGCGGCGGTCATTGAGTTGATTCATTTCTCAAAGCTCCCTGTTCAGGGTGTATGAACAGATAAAAGAAGACAGGTGTTTGCATTGCAGGGCCAAACAAGGCGTTTTGTCTGTCTGGAGCTTATTGAACTCGCCGCACCGCCGCACCTGGCAGAATTAACAGGTGCGCCGGGATAATCAGTGGAGGCTTCAAGGGCATACCTGTTTTTTTGTTTTGTCACCTGGCAGATTTATCAGGTCTGGTTTTTGCCCGCGTACCCTGTGCCACCTGTTATTTCTGTCAGTAGCCAATCGCAGCGGTGCGCCGTGAAACTAAGGGCATCTTCAACCCACCAGGAGAATGTTCATGGTGATGCGACGCCCATTCGATGGCGGGGTCGATCAGCCCCAGTTAAACCCCGCTCCTGAAATCCCGGCGCGAAACGCATGGGGGGAAATTGACGTAAAAAACCTGAATGGCGACCATTTGGAATTTCTTATCAAGGACGCGGATATCCGGTTCGGTCAGAGCATATATCCGGTCTGGCGCGGGATTGCCGCAGACGGTACGCCGTTTGATCAACTTGATGCCGTGGTTGAGGTGCCCGCGGATTACGACACTACAAGAACCATGACCGCCAAGGTGGGCAAACGTTTTGTCGAGCCTTACGATGGTGGGTGGGCCTTTTTATCCTACAAGGTTGAAAACGCAGATGAGGCCACGCCGGATTCAATGCGTATCTTTTGTTACCTGGGTTTGCGCGACCGTGGTGGGGTTGCCGAAACATTGGCGGTGGCGCAGGCGCGGGAGTCGCATGATCGTGTAATTGTCCTTTCAGACCTTGAGTCTGAAGGCGTGCGCCTGCTGGCGCCAAGCTACCGGGCCATGCAGGTCGGCGACAGCATCGAGCTAGTGGGGCGCAAGTTCACTGCTACGGGGGACGAAGTTACGCCTCCGGCAACTGAGCGACACGACGTGACCGAGGCCAATGTCGGTGAGCCGCTGCAGTGGCAGGTCGGCAAGTCGCACTTCATGCGTGTTCAGGATGGCCGGGTAGAGTTCCAATACACGATTACGCTGTCCGGTAATGGCGAAAAAGTGCTTTCTCCTGTCCAGGAAATGGCTGTAGCAAGGGCGCCAAGCCCCGCTGACCTGTTGCCTGCGGCCACGATCGATGGTTTCACGGGGGGGGCGCTTGACCCTGGCATGTTCCCGGATGGCTTGATCGTTCGGGTACCTACAGAGCCAAATGTTCAAGTAGGTGATCACTATTTGCTGCACTGGAAGAGGCCCCAGGCGCTCGAGTCTGAAGTGCAGTTTGCCCGCATGGACACGAGCAGCCTGCAAAGCAATGAGACCGTATTCCGGATTGACGTAGATTTGCTTGAGCCGGGTGAACATCAAGTCTTCTATCAGGTTGCCCGCGCGGGGCACGCGTTGACTTCGCATAGCCTGGACGTCGTGTTCGAGACGGCACGCAACCTTGCTGCGCCACGTATCGAGCGCGCCGAAGAGGATGGCCCTGGCAGGCAAAAGCTGGTGGCGGACACTGCGATTCTTGGGGCTTATGTAACGGTACCGGATGTGCCCTTGCGCCCAGGCGAACGCTTCGAGGTTCACTGGGATGGTTATGAGCACAACGGCCAGCAGGTGATCGACACACCCGAGGCGGGTGACGGCCGAAGATTCAAGATCGACCCTGGCGTGGTCGCCGCGAACATGCATCAGCCTGGCGATGACCACAGCAGGCGTTTCAAAGTGTTCTACCACATCGTAGATGAAAACAATGTGCGCTCGGCACCTTCTGATGCGGTGGATTTGCGTGTCCAGCCGCTGGTCATCGATAACAACGTCAAATGCCTGCAAGCCGAGAGCAACGGCGAACTTTGGCGGAGCAAGCTCTCAGCTAACGGTGCAATGCTTGAAGTATCCGGGGTGCTGCTTTGGCCTTTCGCGGCACCTGGGCAACTGTTCACGCTGGCCATTCAAAGCGGCGCCGTATTACGTAATCGAGTGCCGGTCACTGCCGGTGAATACGCCAATGCGCGCATACAACAGTGGTTAAGTGTTGCAACGTATAACGAGCTGGAAGAAGACAAGCAGTACACCGTTTATGGGGAAGTCAGTTTCGATCAGGGTGATAGTTGGCACAAGCTTCGCTCGCTGCGGCTGATTCCCAAGCACTCTAAATAAATGGCCGGTGCAACTGGCCGCGCTGGCCAACTTTAGGGGCGGCGTGCCGTTGCGCTGATTAACGCGTGTCACATGGAGTTAAATATAAATGAACAGTAAAGCACCTGTGCGGGCTCAAGCCGTGGGTATTCAATCGCTTGAAGATTTTCTGCGTACAATGGAACAGGGCCCGCAAACCTTCAAGTGGGATGCGCTGCTGGTGTTTGACAGGGCGGCGACCAATGCCCTGCTGACGCAAGAGTACATTGACCGTATCACCATCGAGGATCTATTTTTCCCCAAGCTGGACCCCGGTGAGGTTGACTCAGGCAACGGTATCAAACATGTTCTCAATGGCCTGGTACTCGACAAGCCTCGGCTCTCTTTTGAAAACGCAACTATCGGATTTTCCAAGGGTAAGTTGCAGATGCGCCTGGTGGGCGGAACGCATCTTGAAGTGATTGACACGCCTCAGGATGGCAAGAAAATCAGGAGCGTAACCGCACTGACTGTCTATAATGCCGCCACTCGCGGGATACTGGACATGGACATTGAGCTGAGGGCTGTAGAGGGTTCCGTTAATGATAGCGGCAAGGTGTTGCTCGATTTGAAGGATGGCTTGAATCCTTCCTTCAGTGGAGGGGGCACAGGGCAAGAGAAGGACCGGTTGGGAGATTATTTCAAGGAGCAATTGGATAAGTGGGGTAAGGAGAAGACAGAGTTCCCGCTCAGCGAGATGATCGTTGATGCTAACTCGCCTATAAACCCAGGAGTTTTTGCTATTCGCACTCATGCGGCGCCGGGAGGCGCTTTGCTCGGTTCCGAGAATTTTGGTGAAGGCGCGGTGGTTGTTTTTGTTGCCATGCAAGGCAGTGAGGTTGGTCGCCTACCCTTTGACGATGATGCGATGCTGTACATGTTGCCCGCTGCGGTAGAGCCGTATACGAGTAACCTGGTACTTTCTAACAAGTTTATGGCCAGCCAGATTTTTCAGTTGGGCTTCGAGCAGAATGAAATTACGAAAGGGCGATTTGATGTAGAAGAACTGCCTGGTGAACGCTTCAAACTGGTCGCCAATTCAGGCTCCACCTTCAGTACGACGGTTGAGATAGCAAAAAAAAGATCTGGCGGGATGGGGTCGGAAGCGTGGGAAACTCACATGAAAGTAACTGCTCTTGAACCAGAGGTTTTTGAAGAGGGAAGTGAACTCATATTCGAACAAAGGATGCTCAAGGGGCACCTTCGTTCGTCTGGGCGCGTGGGTAGCGTTAACGCCATCTGGTGGGGTAAATGGGGATCGGGGCAAGAAAGTTTTGGGATTTATGCGGATCTGACGGTTGGGCTGGGGTATAAGTTCAATATTGATGTAGTGGATGGGCGGGCGAAACTGGTTTTTGAGTTGGATCAATACAGTTCATCTGCAAACTATCGTGTCGATATCCCTGGCGGCTCACACAACGACCGTTGGCGTGAGATGGCAAAAGAAATAGAAGCTGAGCTGCCGGACCTATTGAGACCTCGGTATCAGGAGCAATTTGATGCCCTCCAAAAAATTAGGTTTGAAATCGACGCTTTGCGTCTGAACAACTTGCTCTTCCGTGGTGAGAACGTTGTCGAACCGCGCGACGTGTCCCTGCCGACCGACCTGACCCTACTCGGCAACCTGGCGCCCAAGCGCACCACGATGCTGATAAGCCCTTCGGAGTCGATCGTGGCAAGGGGTGGGGTCATCGAATTCAGCGTTTCGCCTGCGTCGACCGGTGTCAACTGGACCGTGAGTAACCTCCCTGGCGAAACCGGCGACACAGGTTCGTTCAAAGACCCGTCGGTAGGACGGTATACGGCCCCCTCCGATGACGCGTTGCTGACAGAAGGACAACGCCGGTTGATCGTAACGGCCACCAGTGGGGAGCTGGTAAGCAGAGCACTGGTTAGCGTTGTACCAAGCCAGATTACCGTCAACCCCTGGGTGGCGGTGGTGGGTGTAGGCAGATCCTTTCCGGTGTCCGCGGGTACCCCCGACGGTGGTGCAGTGACTTGGGATGCTCCCGAACTGGGCACAGTCGCCCCGGATGACGATCCGCGGAACCCCGGGGGTTACAAATATACCGCACCTTTAAGCCTGCCTATTGACACGACCAAGCCTCCTCCCTACAACGTGCTGCGCCTGGATGAGGTCACCGTTCGATCTGTGGCAGGAGGCCACTCAGCGCAAATAGACATGCTGATCGTTGGCGCCAGGAACGCGAGTTACTGGATGGAGCCAGAAGTCACGAACGAGGGCGATGTGGCGCTTCCGTTCTACACGATTGATCAAAATTACCAGAAGGTCAGGGCTCCCGAGCCAATCACATGGACTGTACTTCGCGGCAGTGGGTACGTCGACCCGACTACCCAAGTCTATGTGCGCGACAAGGATGCGAACGACCAGTACGTAATCATATCGGCCTTTTCTATCGGCTCCAATTCACCTACCGCCCACGACTACGTCGTCTTGCCATTCCCCTTCATACCCGAGTCCGATGACGAAGACCCTCAACGGCGTCAAGATTCCCAATGGGGTCAGGGAGGTGTGAGATGAACCGTAGGCTTGCTTTGCCGGAAGAGCAGAAAACCTCTGTACGCAACGATTGGGGGGGGGTGCTTGCCCTGGACCGCAGCCTCCTTGACTTGGTGCTTCGTGAACAATACCTGGACGCACTCGGTAACTTCGGTGCGATGAACCCTATCCATCTCGAGGCATACCTCGATGAGGGCGAGCGAATCGGCGTTACGCTGGAAGGGCTGGTGCTGGGGGCGCCCCAAGTCAGCTTTGAACATGCAACAGGGGTCGGCTCGGGCCTGACGGTGCGGATGAACATTCTCGCCGGGGAGTACATGCGGGTCTTGGAGCTACCTGGCACACCCAGGCGCGTGGTGGAAAGCCTTACCCTTACCGAAGCCATGGGCTATCGGGTAGAAGCGCCGCTTGAACTGCGGGTCGGCCGACCCAAGGGTAGCCGGTACACCCAACTGGAACTGGACCTTGGCAGTGCGGTCAGCTACTCCACCAACCTTGGGCCAACCCCCTATGCTCAGGCCATGCTTGGCCGGCACCTGCAGCAATCGATCAGCTATATGCGGGCGTACCAGCATACCTATTCCCTGGGCAGTTTCGTCATGGACGACTACTACCCGCTGAGCCCGGAGCAGTTCATGGTCAACACCATGGCCGCACCTTGGGGGCAAAGCGAAGGGAGCCCTCGGTACGGGGACGGTGCTGTGCTGGTTTTCATGAAATTGGGCATCGACTTGCGCCCAGGGGGGCAGCTACCCCCAGGCACCGACTTCCCTTATCCGATTGCCGAGGGTGCGAGCGATCTGCCGGGTACGCTGATCCTTGTACCAGATATTGCGGAGCTGGGGGCGGGCCAGGTCAAGGATGTGCTGAGTACCTTCAGCCTGCCCAGTGGCCATGAATTCGTGATACGGGCAGCAAGCCCTGGCGTAGATCTTGTCGTGACCGGAAACTGGCAAAAAAAAGCGGGCGCGGTAGCGGTCGAGCCTGCCTTCGCGAATGTGGTAACTGGGCAGCCCATCGAGTTCACTGCTGACGGCGCAACGGGCCAGGTACTGTGGGCGGCCACCAACCTGATGCGCCCCAAGGCGGTTGGTACATTCAATGGCGCCAGCTACAGCCCAACCCCTGCAGCCAGTTTTGTGCAGGACCAGCAGATGGTGCTGGTAACCGCAACTTCGCCTGACGGCGGTGATCCGGTGCGTAGCCACGCGTTGGTAGTGGAAAGCGCTCGTACGGTACACGTAGCACCGCGTGTTGCCACGTGGATGCCAAGTGAAGCCCCGATCGAACTCCGTGCTTCCAGCGCCGACGGCGGTAGCCTGCAGTGGAGCCTGGTCGAGGCGGTGCTTCTGTCCAACGGCACAAATCGGGTTCAACCGCTCGATCAGCCGCTAGGGGACCTGGACAACAAAGGTAATGGTCGGGCCATTTTCACGCCCTATCCGCCTGACGGTGACTTCGGTTTCTTCAAGGTCCAGCGGATCCGTTGCACCAACCGGCTGACCGGGGATAGCGCCGAAGGTGCGGTGTTGGTGATCCGCTGGCAGGCGGCCCTGAACGTGGTTCCGTTCCACGTCGCACAGGGGCTGTCGATGCAGCCTATACCGTTCACGATAATGTCTCAGGCGTTCGAGCAAAACCTTGGTCGTGCTGTGACTTGGACGGTACATGGGGAGGGTGAATTCAAGGAGAGCGTATACATCCCCCCGCAAAGCCCGCAGTTACCGGTTGCGGTGGTCACTGCGTCTGACGGCATGGGGGGCACTGGCTACGCCATCGTGGAGTTCAGCCAAAGCCGGCAGGACAAAACAGCCGGTCTATTGTCATGGGAGACCATTGCCAATTTCGAACTTAGAGCCATCGGTGCACCGCAGTGCTACGCCAATGGTTGGCAGCAAGTCGAAGTCGAGGTCACCGTTGCTGCTGCCGATGATAGCAATGGTAACCCGGTCGAGATCTCCGACGCCGATCTGGCCACATTGAAGTTCTTGAATGCTGATAACAACAACGATCTGCCGTTCCTGGCGCCGCTGGAGGAAGCCTTGGCTGCCGGAGATGATGACGCGCCAGACTGGGCGGTCAACAGGGTTGCCAACGATATCCAGCGTCAACCTGGATTGCAAGTTGGAGGTAGCGCGCCTTTGCGGGCCAGAAATCGCCGGTTTTTCCTGCATTCACGTAAGCCGGGGGTGATCGGGGTGATTGCCTCGATACAGAACACCCTGACAGGGAAAGTGGTTACGTCTGAAAACCTTGGCGAAAAGGGTAAACTGGAATTGCGCGGGCAGGACATTCCGTCCTTTACCCAGGAGCTGTACTCTTTCAAGCGCACGCGTGTGGCGGGGGATACGTCACCGTCTGAAGGGGATGAGTTCGCTTACATCGACACCAGTACAGACAACTGGTTGCTTGAGCACGTTATCAAAGAAGGCCGGATAACCAAGTTTGCACGACTGTTTATCAAGGATACCGATAGAAAATCGGCTGTGCGTTGGTCGTGGCAGCCGGGCTCGTCTACCCCCCCTGTCCAAGACGACGACTTTGTCAGCTTTACCGGGTTCTCATTCGAGTCGAGTAATGGCCAGGTAAAGGACGAACTGTTGTTCGACGGGCTGCTCTACCGCATGGCCAAGAATCGGGCCTATGCATTGCCAGATAGGGTGCTAGGCGCAAAGCCGGGTGCCGGGCAATTGATGATCACCCTGCAGCGGGATTCAGGGTTTGTGCTGTCCTGTGGTCTTGAAGATCCAGGTTATCGCAAGGCATTGGAACGGGACTTGGAGTTTACCCTGCTGGATGTGGAGGGTAATACGCATCCATTGAAGTTTACGTTTGCCGTCACGGCGGAAGAAGAAAGGGCGGGCATTACCCATCGCGACGTCCTGAAACTCTCGATTCGTTGAGCAATGGCTCACCTCAGCGCACATGGGCACTCGGGTGAGCTGCGACACAACCTCCTTCGGATGATTAATAATATGGCTATTGAAACAGTAGTTCATTCCAATGCATTCAATGCGTCGGGTTTTGTCCAGAATGCGGTCGATCCGCGCACTGGCCAGTATGCGATGAGTATCAACCTGCCCCCCCTTGTCGGTAACTATCAAGCTGGCCCAGACCTGCCGATTCGCCTGGTATTCAATCCATTCAGCGACAAAAATACTGGCTTTGGCCAGGGTTGGTATATCGAACTTACCCAATACATTCCGACAACTCGCATGTTGCGGCTTCATACCGGCGAAAGTTTCCGGGTGACTGGGTCTGGCAACGAGCCAGGCATTAAAGAAAGAAAGCTCGAAACGTTCCGCTTTTTCGAGGAGAGTGTAGAAGGCAAGAAACAGTATCGTGTGGTTCACAAATCCCACATGGAAGAAATCCTGAGCGAGTACGGTACCAGGGATAATCTAGTTGCATTGCCTTCAGAAGTTCGAGCGGCATCGGGCCATCGTATCCTGTTGAAGTATGACAATAATCAACGGCTGGAGCGGATTGCCGACGGCACGGGCCTGGTATTGCTGGAAATCAGCTATGGCAGCACGGTAAACCTCAAATTGCACCCCTATGCCAATGATGGCAAACCGGTCGCAGAGTACAAGCTCAGCCTGGTCGATGGGGAGTTGCGCCAAGTTGACTTGCCAGGTGAAGCTGGTGGCAACTGGCGTTTTGAATACACCCTCGCCAATGGGCTGACTTGCCTGGCCAAGGTTTCGACACCCTACGGTAGTGTGGAAGATATTCGCTATGGGGAGAATGGCGATACCGGCCACCTGCTGCCAGGGGGAGGGACGCGGGCAGCGATACCGCGGGTAACCTCTCATGCAGTCAACCCTGGCGCCGCCCAGCCGTCGATGAAAACCACCTACACCTATACCATCTTGCATGAGGGTATTCAGGCCCCGCACAATTTTGTAGGTAATGGCAGCAATGTCACCTGGCGTGACGATGGCGAAGACAACCTTTATCGCGCCAGGTCCAATTACCGGTATGCAAGTACGACCCACCAATGGGGCAAGGGCGCGGATGGCACGGATCAGGTGTTGCGTACCACCGAGCGTACTTACAACCGTTTCCACTTGCAGGTGAGTGAGGTCGTTGTGCAAGGCAAGAACCAACTCGCCAGCACCACCACGTACCACGGTAATCCGGCAACTGAATTCGACAATCAGCCGAGCAACTTCCAGCTACCGCTGGAACAACGCAGCAGATGGTCAGTGCAGGGGGATGCCTCTCGGGTACGCGAGGAGCCTGCCACCAGAACCGAGTATGACCTGCATGGCAATCTGATCACTCAGACCTTGCCCACCGGGCAGCGTACCGTTACCGAGTACTACCCGGCCGAAGATGATCCGGACGGTTTCGTGCGCAACCCGAAGAGCGTGACACAATACCCTGCAGAGGGTGGCGACGAGCCTGCACCGGTATTGCGTCGACGCTTCGAGTTTGAAGCGCTCCCCCGCGTGGTCTACCCGGCTGGCTCCGCCAAACTGCCCGCGTCCGATTGGTTGGTGCTGACGCAGGAAAGCCTGTTGGAAGTGGTTGACGGGGTAGAGCAGGCGCCTTTGCAGGTCACTACCACGCGCCCGGTCAATGTTGCCACCGACCTGCTGCGCCATGGGCGCCCGTTGCTGCAAACCTTGACCATGGGCGGTAAAAGCACCAATACCGCTTTTACTTACAGCACGGATGACCTTGGTGGGCACCCTGTATTGGTGACCGAGCAGCAGGTGACGGGTTTCGATAATGGCGAGATCGACCCAGTGACCGGCCTGCCGCGCAATGTTTGCAAGGTAATCACGCTGAAGGATTCGATACTGATTGGCGAGCCCATTCTGAATCGCGATGACAACGATATTGAGATCGAGTACGCCTACGACGCTCTGCGCCGTGTGATTCGGGAAACAGTGTCGCCCAATGACGATAAGTACAAGGCGTCCCGTACCTACGCATACGGGCTTGTGAGCGGGGTCGGTGGCCAGGCATTGCAAAGCCGAGTGGATGTTAAAGGAGTTGCTGTCCGCTCGTACATTGATGGCCTGGGGCGAGTGGCCAGGGAGGAGCGTCATGATGCCGACGTCGACGGTGGGGATGCCCTTCTGCGCCAGGTCTTCCGCCCGATTAATGCGTTTACCTACGATGAGCTTGACCAGTTGACCGAAGCAGTCGAATACGATTGGAAAGGCGCCGAGCAAATGCCGTTGGCGACCCGGTATGAATACGACGACTGGGGGCAGCAGCGGTGCGAAATCGGTCCGGATGGAGTCAAGCGGTACCAAGAGCAAGACCTGATCGGGTCTAACCCTTTCGGTGCGGATCCCAATGGCAACCTGCCTACCCAGACCGTGTGGAGTGAATCTGCCGATGGCACAATGAGCCTGGGCAAAACCACTACCTGGCTGAATTTGTTTGAGCAACCTGCCCTGGTTCGGCGATTCGACCTGGCGAACAAGCTGTATGCCAAACATGAGTATTTCTATGACGGGCTGGGGCGAAATGTGCGCGAAATCGATGCACGCGACACCACCACCCGCTCCAGTTATGACGTGTTCGGGCGTTTGGTGGACCAGACCCTGGCAGACAGGTCTGTGGTGCATCGCGACTATGCCTTGCACAGCAGTGAAGACCTGCCGATCAGTATCAGCGTCGGTGGCATCGTGCTGGGTGAGCAGGTTTTCGACGGCCTTAACCGAATGATTACCTCCATCACCGGGGGGCGGGCTCGCCACATGCAGTACGAGCCAGGCCAGACCAAACCAAGCAAAGTGAAGACGGCCGCCGGCAATGTCATCGAGTACCAGTACCTTCCGCAGTTGGGTGAGGAGCCTCAAGTGCGGCGCATTCCGGGCCGCCAGGCGGATTATGAATTCGACCCGCATAACGCGCGGCTCACCTGGTGTAAAGAGGAGGGCGAAGAGCTTGCCCGCGCCTATTTCAGTACAGGCCAGATCAAGCAGGAAACCCGCACGATCGGAAACGAGACCTGGTCAATGGAATATGGCACCAGCCTGTTGGGGCGCCAGTTGTTCTATAAAGATGTTCTCGGTCAGACGCAGACTTATGCCTACTACGCAAGTGGCCTGCTGGAGCAGACTGCGCTGGGGTCTACCAGCAGCCGGTTCTTCTACGATGGGCTGAGCAATACCCAATGCATTCTCACGCTCGACGGTACACAAGGGTTGGCCACGGAACTTGAGTATGACCACCAGGGGCGGGAGTGCCTGCGCAGATTCGTGTTCCTGAATACCGTGGTCGAGGCACCGATCGAAGGTTTCCAGTTTGCCAATGATGGTGTGCAGGCGCTGGTGGACACAGCGGGGCTGCTGGTGCAAGGGATTCAGGAGCTGGAGCAGGAATACAGCCTGCTTGACCAGATCACGTTCAAACGCCTGTCCGAAAATGGTAGTGCCTTGCGTGAGGAGAGTTACAGATATGACCGGCGTGGTCGCCTCGAGGAGTATGCCTGTGACGGATTGCTTTCCCACAGCCCGAAAGACCCGGCTGGTAAAACCATTCGTCAGCAGTACTTCAATTTTGATGCGCTCGACAATATCACCTGGGTACTGACTGATTTCGAAGAAGAGGACGGTAGTAAAGACTCAAATGAGGCCACGTACCTGTTTGAAAATGACGACCCTGCCCAGCTGACGGGTGTGACTAACACGCATGCAGACTATGCCGACTTCACCCTGGAATATGATGAGGACGGCAACATGAAGGTCGATGACAGGGGCAAGGTGTTGACATAAGACGCCTTGGGGCGTCTGAGCAGCTACGATGGTGGCGGTTACAGCTACGACCCTCTGGACAGGCTGTCAGGCCAGGAGGCATGAAGCAGCTGCTGTGAAGATCGGGGTGTAAAGCTAATGTCGAGCACTCAAACGCTTGAGACCCCTTTGCAGCCGATCGCC
>NZ_AEWE02000163.1:0-7157 GCF_000190455.2 Pseudomonas sp. TJI-51 | reverse complement strand
GGCGGCGGGGGCGGCGGCTTCCTGTTCACACGCCGCCAGAAGCACGGCGACGGCGGCGGGCAACGCGATGGACAAGGCCTGGCGCAACATGATGAATCCTTTCGCAGAGGGTACTTCGAATATTTGTACTGGCGGGTATATTAAGTCAGGGAACTGCTGCCGAGAAGCCAGCGTCGATAAGAATCACCTGACGATGGCTACGAGCACTGCTGGAAACCGCTCCAGCCGGTAATATGAGAGCTTGATCAACCACATGCAGACCACAATGCCCAACGACGCACCCATCGGCCCAGGCCGGCCCAAGGACCTGGCCAAGCGCGAGGCTATTCTCGAAGCTGCCAAGTCGCTGTTCTTAAGCCTTGGCTACGCCAACACCAGCATGGATGCGGTCGCTGCGGCGGCAGGTGTTTCTAAGCTCACCGTGTACAGCCACTTCACCGACAAGCAGACGCTGTTCTGTTCAGCGGTCATGGCCACTTGCCAGATCCAGCTGCCGGACCTGTTGTTCGAGTACCCAGTCGGTGCGCAGGTCGAAGACGTGCTGCTGAATATCGCCCGTGGTTTCCAGGCGCTGATCAGCAGTGACGAAGCGGTCAAGCTCAGCCGCCTGATCATGGCCCAAGGCAGCCTGGACCCGAGCTTTGGCCAGTACTTCTACGAAGCCGGGCCCAAGCGCGTGCTGGCAGGGATGGAAGCGCTGCTGCGCGGGGCGGATGAGCGCGGGCTGTTGCGCATCGACAACCCGCTGCGTGCGGCGGAGCACTTCTTCTGCCTGGTCAAGGGGGCACCGGATTACCGCTTGCTGCTGGGGTGCGCGGGGCCGCTGCAGGGCGACGAGGCCGAGGCGCATGTGCGCGAGGTGGTGGGGGTGTTCTTGCGAGCGTACCGACCCTGAAAGCATCTTCTGGCATACGCGGTCTGTAGGAGCGCGGATGCCAGTGCCTGTGCCCCCCAACCGGCGTACTACCTGACATTTTTGCCAGTATCCGACCAGGTACACTCTGGACATACTCTCATGAAGCCCCACATGAGCGCACCACCATGTCCACTCAAACACTTAAGCTCTTTTATAAGGGCAGCAAACTCTCGACAGTGCACTCAGGCAGTGCTCATTGTTCAGTTGTCAGCGCGAATAACCAGAACCTGTGCGAAACAAACAGCCAAACCACGCAAACACAGCTTTTGGCCACCGATGCCCAAGCGTCAACCGTTACCTCCCATGCAGGAAGCCAAACGGCCATTGCCTACAGCCCTTATGGCGGTGATAGTTTACCGGCCGCTCACCCGATACTGTCCCGCTTTACCGGGCAAACTTGGCTACCCTCTGCCATAGGCTACTTGCTGGGTAATGGTCACCGCCTGTTCAATCCTGCGCTGATGCGCTTTCACAGTGCGGACAGTTTCTCGCCATTCGCTAGAGGTGGCCTTAACACGTATGCTTACTGCGGCAACGACCCCATCAACAGGGTGGACCCTACCGGCAGATTTTTCGGAAGGCTGTTCAAAAAGCTTAACCAGCGCTATCGGTACAATAACCTGGCTCCACGCCTGGATGAATCGAGTCCTAACCTATCTAGAAATGAATACAACGCGCTGTCAAAGTCTATTAATAAACGCCAACTCCGAGCTCAGAGTAAGCTAGAACGCGGAATTACTCATGGACTTCCCTATACAACAGGGTATGCACTGGAAGAAATAAACATTCTTAATAACCAACAGACAATACTGGGCCTTTTGCCCGCAGACAAAAACGGGCGTTTTAATTTTGACACTACCCGACCAACGCAAAAAACGCATGCACACAGTGCAGTCCATGCCGATCCTCCCCGTACACTCGCTGAAGAAATACTAAGCAGCCATACAACCATTGACCCTTCCATTCCGGAAGATATGGTACACGAAGAGCTGCTAGAACGTCTGAGACGCCTGCGTGAGGATTAGGCCTTCAACGCCTTCTTCGGATATATGTCATACCGGCTCGACTTACCCTCCAGGCTATGGCTCGGCTTCGGCCCGTCGATGATCGGCGCCTTGCGCGGCCGCTTCACCACCACCCGGTGGCTGGCCAGCGCCAGGGCGGCTTCAAGCAGGGCCGGGGCATCCAGGTCATCGCCGACCAAGGGCCGGAACACGCGCATCTCCTTTTTCACCAGGGCGCTCTTGTCGCGGTGCGGGAACATTGGGTCGAGGTAGATCACCTGCGGCGCCTCGCCTTCCCAACTGCGCATGCGCTCGATGGCATTACCGGTCAGCAGGCGCATGCGCCCGACAATCGGCCCCACTTCTTCATCCAGCCGGGCGCGCGCCAGGCCATCTTCCAGCAGCGCGGCTATCAGCGGCTGGCGTTCGATCAGGGTCATCTGGCAGCCCAGGCTGGCCAGCACAAACGCATCTTTGCCAAGCCCCGCCGTGGCATCCAGCACCTGCGGTCGAACGCCTTGGGCGATGCCCACGGCCTTGGCGATCATCTGCCCGTTGCCACCGCCAAACTGGCGCCGGTGCGCGGCCTGGCCTTCGACAAAGTCCACCCGCACCGGCCCCGGTGCCTGCGGGCCCAATTGCTGGATCTGCAAACCATCAACGCCCACCTGCACGGCAAATCCGGCATCATCGTCCTGCAACGGCAGCGCCAGGCGCTCGGCCCATGCAGCGGCCTGCCCTGCGAATTCGGCCGTTAGCGCCTCGACCCGGATACCTGTGCCCTGCTCTTCCATCTTCAACACCTAGAAATTGAACCCCGCCGTTAAGGTATCGGCCGCCACGGCCGATACAGGCAATATCCCGCTATTCTGCCAGAGCACAACGCGCGCGACTGCCATGTCAGATACTCTTCCCATCGGCTTGACCTATTTGTCGCCTGTCGGCAACTACAGTCAGCACAACACCCAGGCACTCGGGGGCGTCAGCCACCTGTGGCAGGATTTTTTCGCCCGGGCCATGGCCGAGCGCCAGGAAGAGCCGGTAGACAGCATCAGCCAGTCGTTCGTGAAGTACGACCAGGACAGCGGCGAACCGATCGGCGGCGCCCGCGCGCTGGCCATGATCCACGCGCAGCGCGCCTGCCCGGTGCAGGATACCCGCGTAGTCCCACCCGAGCCGCTGTTTCTACCCAAGGCCGAGCTGGAAGCCAGCCTCTTGCCGCCGGCCCCCGAGCCTTTCAGCGCCATCGAACTGATCGAACAGCAGCGCCAGCTCGACATCAACAACAGCTGGCTGCGCCCGGTGGTGATGAGCCAGGGTCAGCCGCTGCCCGAGCCCGGACCGGGCCCTAGCCCACGCCCGCTGTTCCTGCCCATCGCCGAACTGGAAAGCGACTTGTTGCCACCCGCCGCCGAACCGTTCGACGATGCCACGCTGAGCAAGCAGCAGACCGACCTGGCATTCGACCTCCACTGGGCGCGCCCGGTGGTGCTGAACAACGTGCGCGCCTACGCCTGACCTTAGCGGCAGACCTGCCAGCGGCCCATGTCCAGGTGGAAGTGGTTGTGGTGCGCGGCATTGTAGTCGGGCCCCAACACAGTGCTGAAGCTTTGGCAGGCAGCCTGCTGCACCTCGCGCAGGAATTGCGCCTTGGCCCCACCCGCCTGCCAGTCACGCGCCAGAACGATGCGCTGACCGTCCTGCAGGCGAAAGCCGCTGATGTCCAGGGCATTGGCCGTCGCGTGCTGGCTCAGGCGGCCTTGCTTGCGGTGGTAGACGTTGCGGCAGGCAAAGCTGCCCACATGGTCGACCTGGGTCACCGGCTGGCCCAACACCCGCTGCGCGACAGGCTGCAAGGCGTGGTGTTCGAACAGTGCATACGCCACCGCCAGTGGGCAGCTGGCCAGAAAGCTGCTGCTCAGGCGCGCCTTGCCGGCTTCGATACGCCACACATTTTCCAGCGGGCAGTTGGCCGAGGCCGGGCTGTCGGCCTGTGCCCGGTAGCGCAGTTGGCTGGTGGCCAGTGCCTGGCGGCACAGCGCGGAGTCATCCCGCAGCCGCGAGAGCTTGTAGGGGGTCAGCCAATTGGGTGGTTGGCGCACATCCAACGGCGCCCAGGGGTTCCACGGCGCGGGCAGGCGCCAGCCCAGTTGCCAGGCAAGCACGGCCAACAACAGCAGGCCGGCCAGCAGCGTCAGGGCCCGCATCAACGGCGGAACAGGTCGTTGAGCTGAGCGAACGGCAAAGCCTGGTCTGCGTAGCCGAAGGTGCCCTGGTCATGGACTTCCAGCGCGGCCCGCTGCAACGCACCCAGGGCCGCGCGGGCCAGCGACGAGCCAAGGCTGATGCGGCGCACGCCAAGGTCCTGCAACTGGTTGACGCTCAACGCCACGCCGGCCATGCCCATCAGCACGTTCACCGGCCGCGGGGCCACGGCCTGCACCACCGCGCGCACTTCTTCCACCGTTCGCAGGCCAGGCGCATACAGCACATCGGCCCCCGCTTCGGCGTAGGCCTGAAGGCGCAGGATGGTGTCGTCCAGGTCCATGCGCCCGTGCAGCAGGTTTTCTGCACGGGCGCACAGCGTGAACGGGAACGGCAGGCTCCGGGCAGCCTGCACTGCGGCGCGTACACGCTCCACCGCCAGGCCGATATCATAAATGGGCGCATCATGGCGGCCGCTGGCGTCTTCGATAGACCCACCCACCAGGCCAACCTCGGCGGCACGCAGAATGGTCTGCGCGCAGTCCTCGGGCAGGTCGCCGAAGCCGTTTTCCAGGTCGGCAGCCACCGGCAACGCGGTGGCGTCGACGATTTCACCGGCGTTGTCCAATGTGTCGTCCAGGCTCAAGGCCCCTTCGGCATCCGGGCGGCCCAGGCTGAAGGCCAGGCCGGCGCTGGTAGTGGCCAGCGCTTCGAAGCCCAGGCTCGCCAACAGCCTGGCCGACCCGGCATCCCACGGGTTGGGGATGACGAATGCACCGTCACGCTGGTGCAAGGCCTTGAAGGCTTCGGCTCGCAGGGTTTGCACATCCATGGTGGAACCTCCGGCAGTCAGAGAAGGGTCACAGTAGCCCCAGTTGTTCGACCTCGGGTGCGCGCGGCAATTCCGGCAGCGCGGCAAGGCCCGGCAAACGCAGCATCAGGCGCTGGTGAAAATGCCGGGCAAGTGCCGCCGCCAGGCGGTTGTCCGAGGTATGCAGGAAGATATAGGGGCTGCGGCCTTCTTCGATCCAGCTGGCCACCTTGTCTACCCACGGGGTGAGAAACACGTCGTTGGCTTGCAGTTCCGGGTGGCCGATGAAGCGTACCTGCGGGTGCTGGGTAAAGGCGGCCGGGCGCGGCGACACCTTGGGCTTTTTCGACTGCGCATGCAGCACGGCAGGGTCACGCGAAGTGCAGCTGAACAGCGCGCGCGGGTCGAGGCAGATACGCTCGACGCCGCGCTCGTGCAGTACCCGGTTGAGCATGCGCTCTTCTTCACCCTTGGCGAAAAACGCCTGGTTACGCACTTCAACTGCCACGGGCACCGACAGCTCATCCAGAAAATGGCACAGCTCGCCCAGGCGCGCAGGGCCGAACTGGGCCGGCAATTGCAACCAGTAGGGGGACACCCGCCTGCCCAATGGCGCCATCAACCGGGTGAAATCGAAGGCAGGCTCCAGCTGGTCGCGCAGGTCACCGGCGTGGCTGATGTCGCGGGGGAACTTGGCGGTGAACCGGAAATGCTCGGGCATTACCTGTGCCCAGCGGGCAAGGGTGCCAGGAGCAGGCCGGGCGTAGAAGGTGGTGTTGCCCTCGACCGCGTTGAACACCTGGCTATAGAACCCCAGCATCTGGCCGCTGCTGGCGTCAGCGGGGTACAGGTAGTCGCGCCAGGCGTTTTCACTCCATGACGGGCAACCGAGAAAGTAAGGCAGGGGTGATGGACTCATCCATCAAATGTACAGGTCGAGCCCTAGTACTTCCATGTCCCAGTCGGTAAAACCGGCGGTACTCAGGTAACTGGCCAAGGCATTGGCGGTACGCCGGTCACGGGCGCGAGGGAAAACCATGTCCTGCTGGCGGGCTGGCAGGCCAGCGCCAAGGCGGCGAGCGGCGGGCTCGGGTGGCGCGGCTTCAAGGTCATCGACGACCTCAGCATCATCGACCGCATCCTCGCGCACCGCGGCCTTGCGCGGCGTGCGCTTGATCGGGTACTGCGATGAGAAACCGTCGATACGCATGGCATGAGCACTCGGGATCAATGATGGCAATTTAGCAGCATCAGAGCTCAGTCGCTAATGCTTCATTGATAACTGGACCACAGATTGCAAAAAAGGTTTTAGTGTGATCGGCAATAACCGACGGACAGCAGCTATTGCTGCTTCGGGGTAGCAACATTGTCGCGCAGATACACCGGCTGCGCCTGTTCGGCGGTAACTGCCTCGCCACGCGCCCAGGCAAAACCGGCCAGGGCCAGTACGTCCACAGCGCTGGGCAGGGCCTGGGCATCGCTGGCCGCGACTTTCACTGCCAGGCGTTCGGCATAACCCCAACCCGTGCCGGCACCGAACCAGGCACCGGTGCTCTCTAACGGCAGCGCCACCTGCTCGGGTGGCAACACGGCCTCCCTGCCGACCAGGCGCATTTCCCCCGCCGTGGCCTGGTAGCACCCCCAGTACACCTCGTCCATACGCGCATCGATGGCCGCGGCGACCTGCTGCACGCCCTGTTCGCGCAACGCGCCCTGGGCCAGCGCGGCAAGGTTGGAGACCGGCAGCACCGGGCGCTCGAGGGCGAACGCCAGCCCCTGTACCACACCAATCGCGATACGCACACCGGTGAACGCACCCGGGCCCCGGCCAAAGGCGATGGCATCGAGCGCATTCAGTGCCACGCCGGAATCGGCCAGCAACTGCTTGATCATCGGCAGCAGCTTCTGGGCATGCATGCGCGGGATCACCTCGTAATGGCTGGTTACCTTGCCGTCATGCAGCAGCGCAACGGAACAGGCTTCGGTGGCGGTATCCAGGGCCAACAGGGTGGTCATCGAACGGGTATCCAGGTGCGAAGAAAAAGTGCGGCATTATAGAGCAGCTGCGCCGTTGTGTCCCCAAGGGGCCGCTGTATGGCCACTTGACACGGTCCCAGTAGGAGCGGCCTTGTGTCGCGATGGGGCGCGCAGCGGCCCCGGCGATTTCTGCGGCGAAGCTCACTCTGCGGCGAAGCTGAAATTGTGGGGCCGCTGCGCGCCC
>NZ_AEWE02000162.1:984-2537 GCF_000190455.2 Pseudomonas sp. TJI-51 | reverse complement strand
CACGGCGGCGGTCGCGGTAGCGAAAACCGCTAACTGGCGGTGATTCAGTGCCAGGGCGATAGCTGCCCTGGCACTTTTCTGTTGAACAGCCATCAGGAAACCCTGTCCTTCCACGCTTCGTATCTCGCAAGGAGCGGCTGGACACTCAACCCATGCAGCAGAATGCTCAACGCCACCACTGACAGCACCAGGTTGATGCTCTGCGCGGCCGAGGTGGGAAGCAGTCCATGATTGAGGGCATAGAACAGGTAGTAGAAGCTGCCGATACCTCGGATGCCAAACCACCCTAAAAGTCCGCGTTGGCGGATATCTAGCATTCCTCGAGCAGGGAACAGCAGGATACTGATGGGGCGAATGACAAAAAACAAAGCGCCGGCAATCAGCACTGCACGCCAGTCCCAATGCTCAATGAGCACTACCCCGAGCATGGTCACCAGAAATACTTCCATTGCCCGCTCAATCAGGCTACCGAAAGCCAGCATGTCACCCAACATGATCCCCGCTGCTACCTGCGAGTCGTCGAGCCCTTTCACATCGCCTTTGACGGCTAGCTCCGGCGCAACGTGCTGATGATCAACCACAGGCTGTACCAGATGTTCAGCAGCCGGCTCTTCTGGGCTATTGGCGGTCTGAACCTCCGCCTGCCGTAAGCCCAGGCCCGCAGCGAACACCGCGAGGAACCCGTAAGCCTGTATCGACTCGGCGCTCACGTAAGCCAACGCAATCAGGGCAAGGGCCAGATAGTCATTGGGCGACACGTTGCTGTCGTCGTTGCGCAGACGCAAGAACAGCGAGAGCTTGCCCAGTCCACGCCCCATCCAGTAGCCAAGCAACAGGCCTGCTGTTACTGCCCACAGCATGTCCTTGAGCAACCATTCACTGAGCCAGGCCTGGTCATTGTCCTGTTGCAGGAACAGGCCGAGGATGACGAATGGAAACGCCACACCGTCGTTAAGCCCTGCCTCACCCGACAAGCTGAAACGGACAAGATCATCGTCCCGGGCATCAACCACCTGCACCAATGTTGCGAGCACGGGGTCAGTGGGTGCGAGGATCGCCGCGATCAGTAGCGAGACTCCCCACCCCAAGCTCAGGCCGTAATGCAGCACCAGCGTTACCCCACTAATGCAGATCAACATCACCGGCCCCGCTAGAAAAAAGGCGGTGCACCATCGGCGATTGTGCAAGGGCAGGCGCAATTTCAACCCACTAAAGAACAGCGAAAACAATACCGCGACCTCTGTGAGGTGTTCCATCCACCCGCTCGACTTGCTCAAGTCCAACTGAAGAAAACCCAGCCCCGATGTACCCAGGCCAATACCCAAGGCAAGGCACACTACAGACGAGGTCACAGGGATCCAGCGCAGGTAGGAGGATGAGAGCGCGAGCAGTAGCAAGACTGCGCCCAGCATGGCGAACCAAACGATGAAGGTCATTTGCGCAGGAGCCTTGGGAAAGTTTGCAAGTATTTTTTTGACTTTCCGGCACGCCACGTCGTTCCGCTGCGCTTAGTGGACTCACCCAACACGCCGGGAAATGTAAAAAAAGATTTC
>NZ_AEWE02000162.1:497-728 GCF_000190455.2 Pseudomonas sp. TJI-51 | reverse complement strand
GACATCATCCACGTGAAGCTCGACGAACTGATCCGTGCGACGAAATCTGCAGAGCAATCGGTACTCGATCTCGAAGCGCTCGATAATCGAGAAATCCATAAACTTCGTAAGGAGTATCAGGCGATGGGCAGTGAATGCGCTCCCCACCACCAAGCTCCTCGTGAGCGGCACGCTGATGAAGCTGCTCGGGATGACCTGCAGCGCTAGCTATCTTTTTGGTCGAGCGGCGGG
>NZ_AEWE02000162.1:260-436 GCF_000190455.2 Pseudomonas sp. TJI-51 | reverse complement strand
ATCGACCATGGCTTGAACAGATAAGTGACGGGTGGTGTGACCTGGGACGCATCAAGCTGAAAGCCCGAAGTGAGAATAGCGGGTAGACCAGGCCACCTTTCGTGGGCCATGGAAATGAACTCCATACCTTTGATGCTCCCAGGAACTCCGTGATCGACAACGATCAGCGAACATTC
>NZ_AEWE02000162.1:0-236 GCF_000190455.2 Pseudomonas sp. TJI-51 | reverse complement strand
AAGGCATCTTCGGCGTTATCAAAAGCATCGCAGACGGCGCCCAACTCGATCAAAATATTCTCCAAGAGGGTCTGAAGCGTAGGGTCGTCTTCAATGACAACGACCACCTTTTCTGATAACGACAATCCCTCTACAGCGAGTTTCATCAGCCTCTCCAAGCCGTTGGAATGACTCAGCAGTGTTTCAATCATTCGGTACCCCGTCGATGGGAGCTAAAGTGTAGTGGTCTACTAACC
>NZ_AEWE02000161.1:0-4101 GCF_000190455.2 Pseudomonas sp. TJI-51 | reverse complement strand
GGGGATGATGGATCCCTTACTGTTGAAGCATATACGGCTCATACCTGATACCCTCCTGCAAAGTGAGTTTTTGAAAAGTAAATCGAGCTTTTTTCAAAGTTTTGCCGGAAGTGACACGCCCCTCGAACTCGTATGCGATTCCCTTCGGGCCTTGACTGTCATATCGCAGATGGACATAGACGCCTTGCCTCCTCAAAGCCCGAACAAGATTGATAATATCTCCGTTACGCTCCTTGGTGCTTTCGACACAAGCTCCAACCCTTGCAGCAAGACGGGATCTGTAAGGCATGGTGTGGGCCCGTGCGGCCCCCTGCACATCTCTACTTTTAACAGCAATATTCCAACTCTCTTCTGGTCTTGGGGCCTTTTTGAGACCAAACATGCGCTCTATATCGCTTATCGCCTGGAGATTTAATTCAAAGTTATTTTTATCATGAACCATCTTGAATCCAGGCTCGTAGCGAATGCGATTCGCTACAATATGAACGTGCTGATTTCCAGTATCAGGATGAAGGACTGCCGCGTATTTATTCGAAGTACTGAAACCCATCGCCTTCAGATAGTGCCGTACAGCAAGCCTCCACTGCTCATCTGTGAGCGATTCGCCGACATCCAGTGAAAGAACCGCATGGAATATCGGTTTCAAATTCCTCTTCGGCTGCCCTTGCTCACCAATCTTCAATTTTGTAGCGACATCCATGTCCAAGATCATACAGCCGAGATCCTCCGCACCGCCCTTCCGCATGCCAATTTCCGGAAAGAAAGAAAAGCAGTTTGTATCGATGGTTTTAATTCCAACAAGGTCGTGATCGTGCTTCTTCGACCCATAAACATATCTGATACGATTGGCGCTAGATCCAGTTGAAGACTTTAAAATCTTACCAATCATAGCTCTCGCCCTCTTCGCCATTTCCAGCAAGGTTAATACCTTCCAACTCTCCAAAAATATTAACGGCAACGTGCATGATCTTTTTTATTAACAGTTCCTTTTCTTCGCCATCCAAGATCATCTGTGCAAGTTCAACGAGATTCTCGTTGGCCTTCTGAGCCTGAGGAACAATTACGTATCTGCGCTTCGGTTTAGAATTTATTATATAGTCCCTAACAAAAGCTCCAGCAGCTGTGTAGCCAGATTCTTTGAGCCGCTCATCAAAAATAGCACGCTCATCAGCGGTCATACGGATTAGCAGGCTTTTATCTTTTTTAGCCGGCTTTGTCAGCTTAGGGGTGAGAACCTTATCTCTCATACAGCACCTTCTCACTCACAGACCATATCTACTTCTTAAGTATTGCTCTTGGAGCAACACCCAGCGCAACCCCACAAGGGTGTGAGCATCAGGATATTTCGAAAGAAATTGACCGTCGGAGTATATCACCGACATAACTTGTTTCTTGGTATAGCTTCGGAATCACCACCCCAAGAAAGATCGTGTATATCACTAAAATATCTGTCCCAATGCTAGCCATTAGCGGCTCAACTCGGGTCAGCACAGGCCCTACGTAAGACGATACAGGCTCAGCATTTGCCTCTCCGGACGCACTAACGACCTGAGCAGACAGTGGGCACCTATGAAAATGTGAGAGGTGTGACTAGACCCAACTTATGCTCCGCAGGCAGTCTTTAAATAGCCATACCATTTCCGAGCGGATACGCCTCATGCTCAAAGATATCTCGAACAAAGCCCACACGTTACATAAAGTTTCTGCCCAGGACATTGACCATTGGATAGAGACGCGTCTTCAGACGTTAACAGCCAGACACGCAGACCATGGATTTATTGAAATCGACTCAATTGAATTCCAGCAACTGGAGCACTTCCGCACCTTGCTTAACAAGCTGGCCTTGGCGACTCACCTAAACTCGCCTGAAGTCCTCGACAGTTTAGAGCGCCGCCAAAAATGCTCAAGCAAACTACAAGCTAAAAACATGATGGTGGGAATACTGAGCTTCACACCCGAGCCATGCTGACGTGGATCGCTAAACTCGCGACCTTCGTCACTGGTGGGATGAACAATACAAACCTGTGCGGGTCTTTGCACCGTTGGTGTTTGCATTGAGCGAGTCCTTCCAGTTGGAGTGGCGTGAAGGATGTGTCCTCCGGGATATCCAGGTCGCACACATGAAGCTCTATGCCAGCCGTGCCTTCTGGCTGGAGGCCTACCACGCTGCGGCCCAGCACTGATCTGAAGAGGAATTGTATGAGCCTAAGTGTAAATGACTCCGTAGTCATGAAGCCTCCCTTAAAGGTTCATCCTCTCCTCGCCTTACAACACAGCCACTCCATGCCCTGCTGAACCAGATCTCTGTCAGCTCTAAGATCGGGCGCAGGATCATGTCCAAGGGCAAACTGCATTCGAGGTCACCCAGGAAGACCACTGCCTTGGGACGATGAAGCTTCACCAGCCGGATCACATGATCAAAGCGCCCATGAACATCACCCAGAAACCAAATCACTCGGTTCCCTCACGCAATCGAACCATTGATGGTGCCGCACAGGCACAGTGAAGCCTCGCTAATGGAGCGACTCCCTCAAGGCCCCGACTTTATGAAGCTGGTAGTCGATGACTGTCTGGTAGAGATGGTCTGCTTCAAGGCGCAGCCGTTCAGTTTCCGCTGAAGGTCGACTGTGAGCCACCGCATCGTTATAGGCTCGGATCGCTTCAAGGGATTGTCTCAGCAGTGGCTCACCCGCTTCAGCCATACCCAAAAGCGTTCGCTTTAATTCAGACATCTCACGTGCTCCTCCATTGCTACCTGTACAACTGGTAAAGGCGAGCGTACAGCCTTAGGCGGGCTCCCGCCCGAATAACCGATGCACTACTGAGACGGAACGATGCAGGTGCGGCAGGCCATTCGAGAATGCGGCTGAACGCCGGCTATGACGCCACCACGTTATATCGCGTGAGCCCCTTTCTGATCGGATCACAAGTCCAAAAGCAGGAGGGCCGATTCGGAGGCAAGGAAACTATTTGATATTATGGCTCAGCAATAATTATGTCCTAGCGATAATTTCTCTAAATATCAGATTCCGATTCTCTGCCGGGGAGTCCGTCATCAAGGACTGCCACCACGCCTACGGCAGACGCAATATCCGCCGTTGGAAGGGGCTTGAGTGCGATGCAGAAGAGCTTTGGCGCTTCGGCGGCGCCATCTTAGTGCCTGTGTGTCAATGGGTAAAATCAGCCCCCTACGCGTATGATTGCTGAGGCTCGGGCAGTGAGCGGAAACTCAGTGTAGGGCGTGTTAATTGCTTTGTGGCGGTTGTAGTCCGGACTGCCGTGGTTCCACCAAACAGTGCCCCTCTAACCCAGGGCTACTTTCAGCGTGGGCGTCAAAGCCGGCTGTCGTGAACCGAGCCTCCGGCGTGCACCGTGGCTTCAGCTTGGCCCGCATCCATCCGTCAAACCTAAGGCTACGAGTTCCGCTTAGAAGCTAATCAAAGGCGGATGCAGTTCCCACGCCCCTTCGTTGTCAGTCAGCGGAGGCACGTATACCCTGACCACTTGTCAGAGAGTGCCACTTAACCAAACTTAGGATATGAAGAAGCATGGAAAACAATCAGGTCGATGAGTCTGGATCAAGCATGCCTCAGATGGGTGTGCCGGATCCTGGTGAGGGTCACTCATCGCATGTCCTTCAGGACAGAGCAATTCATGAGCTGCCTCTGTGCCCGAATCGCCTGATCATCGCCGTTGAAGCTGTGCGCGGCACAGGCTTTGCCCTTGAACTGCTAAGGGAGCAGCTGCGTCTTCGAGCTTCAGCTAAGCTCGTTTTCTCGACTTACAGCGGCTGCTATTTCCTGCAGGTAGATGACTTCGACCGCTATCAAAACCGCTGCGTTGGCATGCTTGAGGCTGTTTCAACCCTGCCATTCCGCTCGGCGGAGATCTTCAAAAACGAGATTGCCGGTTGGAAATCCTCGGATATCTCTAAAGTGGTAGACACTATCGGGCTCAAGGCGCTGGCAGAGCTCGGGCTTGTTTCTCCATCTGCTGGAAAGCCAGCCCTACCGGCGTAAAAAAGCATGAACCCGATCGGACTCATCAGCCCGGCTGATGCCGAGGCTGTTCATCTTGAACGGCTAAGGATGCTCCGATCAA
>NZ_AEWE02000160.1:0-2848 GCF_000190455.2 Pseudomonas sp. TJI-51 | reverse complement strand
TGGGGAAGGGAACGATCAAACTTTTCCTTAGCCATCGATACAACCCTCGCAGAAGAATAGTCTTGCGCTGATAAAACAAAGGCAGATATTTTCATATCTGCCTTGTTTGTATGGAGCTCTTGAGCGGACTTGAACCGCTGACCTCACCCTTACCAAGGGTGTGCTCTACCAACTGAGCTACAAGAGCGAAACACTTTGTGCAAAACCCAGCAAACTTGGAGCGGGTAGCGGGAATCGAACCCGCATCATCAGCTTGGAAGGCTGAGGTTCTACCACTAAACTATACCCGCGGAGCTTGTGGCTCTCGCTAAAACTGGTGGAGGGAGAAGGATTCGAACCTTCGAAGCTCTCGCAACGGATTTACAGTCCGTCCCCTTTGACCGCTCGGGAATCCCTCCAGATGTGGCCGGCATTCTATTTGTCTGCCGTCCTAGTGTCAAGCGTTTTTTCAAATTTTTTCAATCAAATCTGAAACTTAGCTGCTTTGACACCGCTTCCAGCTCTACCACCTAAGTGGTGTTCCCTGTGAAGCGGGCGCCATTCTATCAAGCTATTCGTCAGTTGCAATACCCTGGCAGAAAATAATTTTATGTTTTAAGTCTTTGAAATCATTGGAAAGAGATGAGAGCACCGTTTCATCCAGCAATCGCTCGCTTTCCGGGGCTACCTTGAGCCAACGACCATCGGCACCAGGCAACTGCCCTACCACCGGCACCGTCGCAATATCGAGGCTAAGCAGCCGCTGGCGCAGGGCTTCGAGCTGCGCCTGCACCATTACCCCACCGATTACCAGGCATTCATCCCGGCGCTTTGGGGGTGTTGATACACCCGTTTCACGCAAAAGCCGGATTTCTTGCTGACTCCCCTTGTACAGAGACAAGGGTGCGACTTCCTTGACCTTCAGCGGGGCTTCCTGCTGATGCCACACGTAGTAGAAGACGTTGAGCACCAGTAACAGCAGAAACAACCAACGCATAGGCACCTCAATCCAATGGACAAGCCATGGCCAGCCCCACGAACACCAGGTCGGGCACGACACGCGCCTGGGGCACGGCCTCCCTCACTAGCGGCGCATCGCCCCCAGTGAGGAATACGGTGAAATCTTCACCCCACAGGGCGCGTGCCTGCTCGAGCTGCGTTCGGGCAAAACCCTGCAGCATCAGAACACAACCGCGCTCGACTGCCTCGACGGTTGAGCGCCCTGGCAACAGGCTGGTCAACGCGCGCTCGGCGGAGGCATCGTCATAACGAATGCGCCGGGTGTGGGTGCGCAACTGACTGCGCATCAATGGCATGCCCGGGCAGATATACCCGCCCAGGTGCTCGCCATCCGCAGCCACGAAGTCGGCTTTTGCAGCAGTCCCCAAATCGATGACCAGGCAAGCCCCTTTGGCAACATGAAATGCACCTAACGCGGCCAGCCAGCGATCCATCCCCAAACGCTGGTAATCCTCATAACCGTTGCGCACGCCTGCCATTTCCCGGGCGGGGTGCGCTACCCGGGCCTGAACGGCAAAGGCCTGGGCGATAACCGCGCAAAGCGCATCGGTCTCTTCCTCGCTACGCACACTCACAATGCGACAGCCCGTAAGACGCACCGAGGCGAGTGCGGCCACTTCGGCCACCAATGCCTGATCGGAGTCGACAATCCCGCCGCCCTCGATCACTGCATCGGCGACATGGATGACCCGCCATTTGATAAAGCTGTTTCCGCAATCGAGCTCAAGAATCATCACGCAACCTCAAACTGAGCTCACCACCGCTGAAGCTCTTCTCCACTCCATCCACCTCAAGGCGCAAGCCGCCCTGCCCGTCGACGCCAAGAACAACACCATCAACACGCGTGTTACCGGCAATCAGCGATACACTCCGGCCTTGCCAAAGGTGCGCCTGCTCCCATTCCTCCTGGAATGCAGCGAAACCATAGCGCCGATGACGTGCCAGTTCATGCTGCAAATGCTGGGTGAGCGACGCCACCAGGTGATTCCGGTCTATTGCCCCACCCAGCTCGCGCCGCATCGACGTCCACTGCTGGTCGACCTGCTCGTTCGCCTGCATGTTCACATTGATGCCGACACCCAGCACAACATGGCAGACATCGGCTGGATCTCCCACCAGTTCCAGCAGAATGCCGGTGATCTTCATCCCGCGAACCAGGACATCGTTAGGCCACTTCAGCCCTACATCTTTTACACCAAAGCCCTGCAAGGTGCGCATTACTGCCAACCCTACCACCAGGCTCAAGCCTTCAAGCTGGCGCATGCCGCCGTCAACCCGCAGCACCAGGCTGTAGTACAGGTTCTCGGCAAACGGACTGACCCATTGCCGACCACGTCGGCCACGGCCAGCGCTCTGGCGCTCGGCCAAAACCAAAAAGGGTGCTGCCTGGCCCTCACCCGCCATGCGCAGGCCTTCGGCGTTGGTCGAGTCGATCGTGTCGTGGATGAATACTGGCCACTGCTCGCCTTCGGCGAACCCGGCGATTGCTTGTGCCTCAAGCAACACCAGCGGCGCAGCCAATTGGTAACCACGCCCACGAACTTTGTGAATGGTGAGGTTCAGTTCACTCTCCAGGTGCTGCAGCTGCTTCCAAACGGCGCTACGACTCACCCCGAGGGCCGCCCCCAGAGCTTCTCCGGAATGGAACCGGCCGTCCTTGAGGAGATTCAACAACTTCAGCATGCCAGTCTCGACTTGGAATAAGGCAGGCATGATAGCTATGGGCTGGGGGATTGCATAGGAAAAGGGCCGAATGCCTCGGGCTTAAACGCTCAGCCTGACGATAATGGCGCCGAGGAGCAGGCGCTGTGATGGCTCCGGCTGCGCCGGTGTTCGCGGGCACGCCCGC
>NZ_AEWE02000016.1:16389-27564 GCF_000190455.2 Pseudomonas sp. TJI-51 | reverse complement strand
TTCGCGGGCCCGCCCGCTCCCACAGGTACTTCCGCAGATTCAGAAGTTTGTGCAATTCCTGTGGGAGCGGGCGTGCCCGCGAAGATGCCGGCACAGGCTTACAACAGAGGACAGCCCCATGAAGTTCGAAGGCACCCGCGACTACGTCGCCACAGACGACCTGAAACTGGCGGTAAACGCGGCCATCACCCTCGAACGCCCGCTGTTGGTCAAGGGCGAACCCGGCACCGGCAAGACCATGCTCGCCGAGCAATTGGCAGCTTCGTTCGGCGCGCGCCTGATCACCTGGCACATCAAGTCCACCACCAAGGCCCACCAGGGCCTCTACGAGTACGACGCGGTCAGCCGCCTGCGCGACTCGCAGCTGGGCGTGGACAAGGTCCATGACGTGCGCAACTACCTGAAGAAGGGCAAACTGTGGGAGGCCTTCGAGGCCGAGGAGCGGGTCATCCTGCTGATCGACGAAATCGACAAGGCCGATATCGAGTTTCCCAACGACCTGTTGCAGGAACTGGACAAGATGGAGTTCTACGTTTACGAAATCGACGAGACCATCAAGGCCCGGCAGCGCCCGATCATCATCATTACCTCGAACAACGAAAAGGAGCTGCCCGACGCCTTCCTGCGCCGCTGCTTCTTCCACTACATCGCCTTCCCCGACCGCAGCACCCTGCAGCAGATCGTCGACGTGCACTACCCGAACATCAGCCAGGCGCTGGTCAGCGAGGCGCTGGACGTGTTCTTCGACGTACGCAAGGTGCCTGGCCTGAAGAAAAAGCCTTCCACCTCCGAGCTGGTCGACTGGCTCAAGCTGCTGATGGCCGACAACATCGGTGAAGCGGTGCTGCGTGAACGCGACCCGACCAAGGCGATCCCGCCGCTGGCCGGTGCGCTGGTGAAGAACGAGCAGGACGTGCAACTGCTCGAGCGCCTGGCCTTCATGAGCCGGCGCGGCAACCGCTGACAGGAGCCGGGCCATGCTGCTCAACCTGTTCAATGAAATGCGTGCGGCCAAGGTGCCGGTGTCGGTGCGTGAACTGCTCGACCTGCACCAGGCCTTGCAAAAGCACGTGGTGTTCGCCGACATGGACGAATTCTATTACCTCGCCCGCGCCATTCTGGTGAAAGACGAACGCCACTTCGACAAGTTCGACCGCGCCTTCGCCGCTTACTTCAAAGGCCTGGAAAACCTCGACCAGCACATCGAGGCGCTGATCCCGGAAGACTGGCTGCGCAAGGAGTTCGAGCGCTCGCTCAGCGACGAAGAACGCGCGCAAATCCAGTCGCTGGGTGGCCTGGACAAGCTCATCGAGGCCTTCAAGCAGCGCCTGGAAGAGCAGAAGGAGCGCCACGCCGGCGGCAACAAGTGGATCGGCACCGGCGGCACCAGCCCGTTCGGTTCGGGCGGCTACAACCCCGAGGGCATCCGCGTGGGCGAGGCCGGCAAACGCCAGGGCAAGGCGGTGAAGGTCTGGGACCAGCGCGAGTACAAGAACCTCGACGACCAGGTGGAACTGGGCACGCGCAACATCAAGCTGGCCCTGCGCCGGCTGCGCAAGTTCGCCCGTGAAGGCGCCGCCGAAGAGCTCGACATCGACGGCACCATCGACCACACCGCGCGCGATGCCGGGTTGCTGAACATCCAGATGCGCCCGGAGCGGCGCAACACCGTGAAGCTGCTGTTGCTGTTCGACATCGGTGGTTCCATGGACGCCCACGTCAAGGTGTGCGAAGAACTGTTCTCGGCCTGCAAGACCGAGTTCAAGCACCTGGAGTACTACTACTTCCACAACTGCGTGTACGAGTCGGTTTGGAAGAACAACCTGCGCCGCACCTCGGAGCGGTTTTCCACGTTCGATCTGCTGCACAAGTATGGCGACGACTACAAAGTGATCTTCGTTGGCGATGCGGCCATGGCGCCTTACGAAATCACCCAGCCCGGTGGCAGCGTGGAGCATTGGAACGAAGAAGCCGGGTACGTGTGGCTGCAGCGTTTCATGGAGAAATTCAGGAAGATCATCTGGATCAACCCCTATCCCCGGCAGGCTTGGGACTACACCGCCTCGACCCACCTGGTGCGGGAGTTGATCGAGGACAAGATGTACCCACTGACCTTGCAGGGGTTGGAGGAAGGGATGCGGTATCTCTCAAAGTGAGATAGAGAACGGGCTGCCACTTGCCAGCGGTCTGGCCTCTTCGCGGGCGCGCCCGCTCCCACAAGTATGGCGCAGGCCTGTGGGGGAACGGGCGTGCCCGCGAAAGGGCCCGCAGCCTTACAACCACCGGTCCAAGTATTGCTGCTGCTCCCGCCACGCTTCATCCTGCACCACCGCCCTGAACCCCACCTGCGCCCCCGGCATGCACTGCGCCAGTTGCGCCAGCGCCAGCGGCGTCAACGCCCCCAGCCGCGGGTAACCGCCAATGGTCTGCCGGTCATTGAGCAACACGATCGGTTGCCCGTCCGGCGGCACCTGCACCGCCCCCAGGGGAATGCCCTCGGAAATCATCGGCGCGCCCTGGTAGACCAGCTGCGGCCCCAGCAAGCGGATGCCCATGCGGTCGGCCCGGCTGTCCAGCGTCCAGTCACTGTTGAACGCCTCAAACAGGCTGGTACCACTGAAATCACCGATCTGCGCGCCCATCACCAGGTCGAGCACAGGCTTGTGGTGATAGCGCGGGCGCAAGGCATCCGGCACTTCACGAAGGGTTGCCGGCGTACCCGCAAAAGCCAGCCGCTGGCCTTTACCAAGCGCAGCGCCCTGGCCGTCTGTACCGCCCAGCGCTTCGCGCACCACGGTGGCACAGCTGCCCAGCACCGCCTCGCCGCGAAACCCGCCAGGCGCCGCCAGGTACGCCCGAACGCCCTGCTTGGGCTGCTTCAGGGCCAAGCGCTGCCCCGTGCCCAAAGCAAAGCTGCGCCAGGGCGCTACCGGCTGATCATCAACTCGCGCATCCAGGTCGGCACCGGCCAGCGCCAGCACGCAATCCTGCTGCGCCACCACACAGAAGCCACCCAGCGCGACCTCCACCACAGGTGCGGCCAGCGAATTGCCCAACAGCCAGTTGGCCCAGTACATCGCCACCCAGTCCAGCGCCCCGCCCTGGGTCACGCCCAGGTGCCGTACGCCGAAGCGCCCGGCGTCCTGCAACTGGCACAAGGCGTTGCTGGCCTCGATCGTCAACTGCTTCATCCTTGCGCCTCCACATCGCCGCCCAGGGCCAGAAACTCATCACGCGTAACCGCCACGAAGCGCACCCGGTCACCGGGTTGCAACAGGCTATAGCCCTCACGTTCATGGTCGAACAAACGCACCGGTGTTCGCCCGATCAGGTTCCAGCCCCCCGGCGACACTGCCGGGTACGCTGCCGTCTGGCGCTCGGCAATACCCACGCTGCCCGCCGCCACGCGCTTGCGCGGGGTGCTCAGGCGGGGGCTGGCCAGGCGTTCATCGACCAGGCCCATGAAGCCGAACCCGGGGGCGAAGCCCAAGGCAAACACCGGGTACTCGCGCTCGCTGTGCAAGCGGGCCACTTCACCCTCGGTCAAGCCGCTGCGGGCAGCCAGTACAGGCAGCTCCGGACCAACGCTGGCGTGGTACCACACCGGGATCTCGTGACGCCGGCCACCACTGCCGGCGTCAGGCTGCAAACCGTCCAGGGCCTGGGCGATCAGCGCCCTCGCCTCGGCCGGCGGCAGGTCGAAGTGCACCATCAGCGTGGTGTACGACGGCACCAAGTCCAGCAGGTGCTGGCCGAACGCTGCGCGCAAGCACTGGCTGGCAGCAAGCATCCACGGCATGTTGGCCTCGTCGATACGCTCGAACAGGCGCACCATCAGGCTGTCGACCGCGACCACTTCGATACGCAGCTTCATCATCGCTCCATGGCATCGAGGGCTTGGCGAATCTGCCGCACCGCTGCTACCGAACTGTCGTTGTCGCCATGCACACACAGTGTGCTGGCCGCCAGCTTCAAGGCACTGCCATCGTTCGCTACCAGCGTATCGCCACGGGCCAGTCGCTCGGCCTGCTCCACCACACGCGCCGGGTCGTGATGCACGGCGCCGGGCAGGCGCCGCGAGACCAGGTGGCCGCTGGCGGTATAGGCCCGGTCGGCGAATGCCTCGAACCACAGCGGCACGCCGATTTCATCGCCCAGCGCCTGGGCCGTACGGTTGTCGGCGGTGGCCATCAGCATCAGCGGCAGATCGCTGCCGTAAGCCGCCACAGCTTCCAGCACGGTGCGCAGCTTGAGCGGGTCGGCCATCATGTCGTTGTACAGCGCGCCATGCGGCTTGATATAGGCCACACGGCCGCCGAGCACCTTGCAGATGCCCTCCAGTGCGCCGATCTGGTAGTGCAGCAAGTCGCGAATTTCCTCGGGGCTGCAGGCCATGGACCGGCGCCCGAAGCCGACCAGGTCCGGGTAGGCCGGGTGGGCACCGATCGCCACCCCGTGCTCCAGTGCCAGGGCCACGGTGCGGCGCATGATGCCAGGGTCACCGGCATGGTAACCGCAGGCGATGTTGGCGCAGTCGATGTAGGGCATGACCTCGGCATCCAGGCCCATGCGCCAGCTGCCGAAACTTTCACCCATGTCGCAATTGAGTAGCAGGCGTTCCACCACGCGGCCTCCGTTGTTGTCGTGCATGTGCCTACCTTACCGCGCTTGCAACTGTTTGCCGCGTGTTTCCGGCAGGCTCAGCGCTGCAACGATCACCACGCCATAGGACACGGCAGAAAACACACCGATACCTAGGCCCAGCGGCACCTGCTGGCCGAGCAAGCCAATCAGCAACGGGAACAGCGCCGCAACGACTTTGCCGATGTTGTAGCAGAAGCCCTGCCCCGAACCGCGGATACGTGTTGGGAACAGCTCTGTCAGGAACGCGCCCATGCCACTGAAGATCCCCGAGGCGAAGAAGCCCAGCGGGAAGCCCAGCCACAGCATCACGCCATCGCTGACGGGCATCTGCGTGTACAGCAGCACGATGACGAACGAGCCCACGGCGAACAGGATGAAGTTCTTCTTACGCCCCAGCAGGTCGGACAGGTACGCACTGACGACGTAGCCCACATACGAACCAACGATCACCATCGCCAGATAGCCACCGGTTCCCAGCACGCTCAGGCCGCGTTCATTCTTGAGGAAGGTCGGCAACCAGGACGTGATGGCGTAGTAACCGCCCAGCGCGCCTGTGGTCAACAACGAGGCGCGCACGGTGGTCCAGAGCATGCCTGGGGCGAAAATCTCGTAGAAGTGCGACGGTGCCTCGGCCGCTGGCGTCGCCTTGGCCTGGCGGTAGACCTCCGGGTCCTTGACCAGGCGGCGCACGAAGATCACGAAGATGGCCGGCACCAGGCCCAACAGGAACAGTGCCCGCCAGGCCTGCTCAGGCGGCAGCCAGGAGAACAGCAGTGCATAGAGGATGGCGGTGAGGCCCCAGCCAATGGCCCACCCGGACTGCACCATGCCGACCGCCTTGCCACGGTCCTGGGCGCGGATCACTTCGCCGATCAGCACTGCGCCGGCGGTCCACTCGCCGCCGAAGCCGAAGCCGAAGCCCATCAAGGTTCGGGCGATCAGCAACTGCTGGTAGTTCTGGGCGAACCCGCAGAGAAAAGTGAAAAACGCAAACCACAGTACCGTCAGTTGCAGGGTACGTACGCGGCCGATGCGGTCGGAGAGGATACCGGCTATCCAGCCGCCCACCGCCGAGGCGATCAGCGTGCTGGTGTGGATCAGCCCGGCTTCGGTGGTGGTGATCCCCCACAGCATGATCAGCGTGGGGATGACGAAGCTGAGCATCTGGGTGTCCATGCCATCCAGGCCGTAGCCAATCTTGCAGCTCCAGAAGGTGCGCCGTTGCTGTGAGTCGATGTCGCGGTACCAGGCGAACGGCCCGGACGAAGGGGAACAACTGACCTGCTGCTGCACGCCGGTGGGGTTCATGCTTGCCTCGGCTTGTTGGTATTGTTGTATAGGCGACCTGTACTGTCGCGGCCTGGGCCAATGTTCGGAGCCCGCGCGCGCTGCGTCCAACGAGAAAAACCGCCGGTCTGGAACAAGAAAAACTGATCATGAACCTTCGCTTTCTCGAAACCTTTGTCTGGGTCGCCCGCCTCAAGAGCTTCCGCCTGACCGCAGACAAGCTGTTCACCACCCAGGCCTCGGTCTCCAGCCGTATTGCCGCGCTGGAGGCCGACCTTGGCGTGAAGCTGCTGCTGCGCGACTCGCGCGGCGTCAGCCTGACCCCGGAAGGCGGCAAGGTGCTGGAATACGCCGAACGCATGCTGGACACCGCCAAGGCCATGAAGCAATCGCTGGACAGCGACCGGGCCAAGGTCGGGCGAATTCGCATCGGGGTGATGGACACGGTCATCCACACCTGGATGAGTGCGCTGGTGGCGGAACTGACCGAGCGCTACCCACAGGTAGAAATCGAGCTGGTGGCGGACACTGCACTGAACCTGCGCGAGCAACTGCAAAAGGGGTTTCTCGACGTGATCCTGCAGACCGACCTGCTGCGCGAGCAGTCGATCCGCAGCCTGGATCTGGCGCGCTACCCGATGGGCTGGGTGGTTGCCGCCGGCTCGCCCCAGCACCGCGCTTTCGGCTCGCTGGCCGAGCTTGGTCGGGAGCGGATCATCACCTTCTCGAAGAATTCACGGCCGCACCAGGAGGTGCTGAGCCTGCTGCAGGGTGCCGGGGCTGACGCACCGCGGCTGAACTGCGTGAACTCGGTGGCGGCCATTACCCGGCTGCTACGCGACGGCTTCGGCATCGGCGCGTTGCCACCGGCATTGGTGGATGCCGAGCTGGACCGCGGCGAGCTGGTGTTGCTGGCGGGGGTGGAAACCCCGCCGCNNCGGGGGGGCGGCACCCGCCGCCGAGCCTGGAGCTGGTGGTGGCCTGGCAGACCGGCGTGGCGCTGGTGGATGAGGTAGTCGGGCTGTGCCGACAGGTGCTGGAGGGGTATGCACGGGACATGGGTGGGCAGCGGATCGTGCTGGTTTCCTAGGGGGTTGGCGTTGAGAACGCAGTGCCTGTGCTGGCGATCACCCTCAGCGCCAGCTCTCTTTCACCACCCGGCGCCGCCCCCCGAGGATCACCCAGCCAAGCCCCAGCAACAGGCTTTCGACCAAGAACGCCAGCACGAACCCTGCGCCAACACCCCAGCCGATGGCCTCGGGCACCAGCAGAATCTGGTAGCTATAGCCGTTGAGGGTTTCTTCACGCAGCTGCGGGTCGGCCTGCACCAGCACATGCCAGGTGCGTGCGGCCCAAGGCCCTTGCAGGGCCTGCCACTCGTTCTCCAGCAACTGGTTGCGGATCATCAGGCTTTCGATGCTGTTGGCGTCACTGTTGAACACCGGGTCATCACTGCTGCGGTAGTGCCGTAGCAAGGCCTGCAGGTCGCCATTGAAAAAGCGCTCGGCCGTCTGCTTGAAGCCGTCCAGCGCCTCGCGCGACTCGTACAGGTGCGCCTCCACCCGCTGGCTGTAGTCTTTCACCAGCCCCGGCACCTGAATACCGGCCAACAAGCCGAAGGTGAACAGCAGCAACCGCAGGTAACTTCTGAACATGCAGCGTCCTTAGCTCTGGCCGTGCGCCACACATTCACCGTGCCGCCACAGGGCCCATTGACCCGGCTCGTAGCGCTGCCAGGTCTCGTTCTCGGTCAGGGCCTCGGTGGCAATCACCGTGACCACGTCGTTGGGGGTGGTTTGCGTATGGAAGTCGACGATCAGGTCGACATCCTTCAAGCGTGCCGCACCAAACGGCGCACGCCGGGTAATGTGCACCAGCTTGGTCGAACAGAAGCAGAACAGCCAGTCACCGTCGCTGAGCATGCAGTTGAACACGCCCTGCCCGCGGTAACCGGCACAGGCTTCGACCAGCACCGGCAACAGCTGTTCCACCGGCACCGGCTCGGGGAAGGCGCTGCGAATGCGGTTGAGCAGGTCGCAAAAGGCCGCTTCGCTGTCGGTATCGCCTACCGGCCGATAGAAACTGCCCAAGCCCTTGAAGGCGCCCAACTGGCCGTTGTGCGCAAAGCACCAGTTACGGCCCCACATTTCGCGCATGAACGGGTGGGTGTTGGCCAGGCAGACCTTGCCGACGTTGGCCTGGCGGATATGACCAATGACCACTTCGCTCTTGATCGGGTAGCGCTGCACCAGGCTGGCTACCTCCGACTCGCTGCTGGCAGCCGGGTCCTGGAACAGGCGCAGGCCGCGCCCTTCATAGAAGCCGATGCCCCAGCCATCGCGGTGCGGGCCGGTGCGGCCACCGCGCTGCATCAGGCCGGTAAAACTGAAGACAATGTCGGTAGGGACGTTGGCACTCATGCCCAACAGTTCGCACATGGCTGTGTCTCCGCTTACAGACGGGGCTCGACCCGGCCATTTCCCCGGGGTGCCGCAGGTGGCGGGAGGTCACGGTAACGGTCGCTGCGCTCGGCGGCCAAAGGGGCCTGGGCGCCGAGCCGGTCATCTTCGGCCTGCTCGCGCTGGGCCGCGGCCTCAGCCTGGGCCCGCCGCTCGCGGGCGCGCTTTTCCAGCGGCCAGCGCAGCAATACGAAGAGGGCATACAAGGCAAAGGCGATCATGCCGTACATGGCAAAATCGGAAACTGCGCGCCAGGCATTGTTGCCAACCTTGAACGCCACATCCAGGGTGGTGATGGCGATGGCCGGGGCGAAGCTGTCCTTGACCGGGTCAACCACGGTCGGCGTCAGCAACAGCACCGCCAGCACCACCCGCAAGGGCTCGCGCAACCAGCGCCACATCCAGCCGGTCAGTTTGAAGCCCACCAGCAGGCAGCCCAAAGCGGCAACCGCGTACAGGCCCCAGGCCAAGGTGTAGTCGTTCTCGATCATGGTGTTCGTGCAAGCCAGGCAAAGAGGTGCCTATGATAAACACTTTTCCGGGCGCACACAGTGTTTGCCTGCGCCGGCCGCTTCGCAGCCGGGCCCAGGCCACCCCAACCAAGAGATCCTCGATGCCGACCAAGCCCCAACCGCCGATTGCCCATGCCGACCAGGCCGCCGACCCGTATGCCTGGCTGCAACAGCGCGACACCCCCGAGGTGCTCGCCTACCTGCAGGCCGAAAACGCCTACCAGCAAGCCTGCCTGGCCGACCAGGCGCCCCTGCGCGAGCAATTGTTCGAAGAGATCAAGGGCCGTATCCAGGAGACCGACCTGTCGCTGCCTTCACCCTGGGGGCCGTACCTGTACTACACCCGCACCACTGCTGGCGACGAATATCCGCGCCACTACCGCTGCCCACGCCCGGCCGACGACAGCAACACCGTCGATGAAAGCCAGGAACAGCTGTTGCTCGACCCCAACGCACTGGCCAACGGCGGCTTCCTGTCGCTGGGCGCGTTCAGTGTCAGCCCCGACCACCGCCTGCTGGCCTACAGCCTGGATACCAGTGGCGACGAGGTCTACAGCCTGTACGTGAAAGACCTCGCCAGCGGCGCGATCACCGCCCTGCCCTTTGAAGACTGCGACGGCAGCATGACCTGGGCCAACGACAGCCAGACACTGTTCTTCGCCGAGCTGGACGACACCCATCGGCCATGGCGCCTGTGCCGCCATACGCTGGGCAGCCCCGGTGCCGAGCGCGTGTTCGAGGAGCCCGACGGGCGCTTCTTCCTGCATTGCTACCGCACCAGTTCCGAGCGCCAGCTGGTGCTGCTGCTGAACAGCAAGACCACCAGCGAAGCCTGGGTGCTGAACGCCGAAACCCCACAGGCACCATTCGTTTGCCTGGCGCCACGTGTCGAGGGCCATGAATACTTCCCCGACCACGGCCAGCTCGACGGCGCGTGGTGCTGGTTTATCCGCACTAACCAGGACGGCATCAACTTCGCCCTGTATTACGCCCCGGCTACCGAGGTACCGGGCCGCGAGCAATGGCAGGCACTGGTGCCGCACCGCGAGGCAGTCATGCTTGAAGGGCTGAGCCTGAATGCCGGCGCCCTGACCCTGAGCCTGCGCGAAGGCGGCCTGCCGATCATCGAAGTGCGCCCGCAAGGTCTGGCGGCCTACCGTGTCGAGCTGCCGGATGCCGCCTACAGCCTGTACGTGCAAGACAGCCTGGAGTTCGCCAGCCCCCGCCTGCGCCTGCGCTACGAAGCACTCAACCGCCCGGCCCAGGTGCGCCAGCTGGAGCTGGCCAGCGGCGCCCAGGTGGTGCTCAAGCAAACACCGGTACTGGGCGCGTTCGATGCCGACGACTATGTCAGCGAACGCTTGTGGGCGACTGCCGCCGACGGCACCCAGGTGCCGATCAGCCTGGTGCGTCGCCGCCAGGACCTGGGCCAGACCGTGCCGCTGTACCTGTACGGCTACGGCGCCTATGGCGAAAGCCTCGACCCGTGGTTCTCGCATGCACGCCTGAGCCTGCTGCAGCGCGGCGTGGCCTTCGCCATCGCCCATGTACGCGGTGGTGGCGAGCTGGGCGAAGCCTGGTACCGTGCCGGCAAGCAGGCGCACAAGCACAACACCTTCAGCGACTTCATCGCCTGTGCCGAACACCTGGTCGCCCAGGGTGTGACGGCGCCCGACCGGCTGGCCATCAGTGGTGGCAGTGCCGGTGGCCTGTTGATCGGCGCGGTGCTCAACCTGCGCCCCGAACTGTTCCGCTGTGCGGTCGCCGAGGTGCCGTTCGTCGACGTGCTCAACACCATGCTCGACCCCGACCTGCCGTTGACCGTGACCGAGTACGACGAGTGGGGCAACCCTGAGGAGCCGGAGGTGTATGCGCGGATCAAGGCATATGCGCCCTACGAGAACGTGAAGGCCCAGGCCTACCCGGCGATGCTGGTGGTGGCGGGCTACAACGACAGCCGTGTGCAATACTGGGAGGCGGCCAAGTGGGTGGCGCGGCTGCGCACGCGCAAGACCGATGACAACCTGCTGTTGCTCAAGACCGAGATGGGCGCCGGGCACGGCGGGATGAGCGGGCGGTATCAGGGGCTCAAGGATGTGGCGCTGGAGTATGCGTTCGTGTTTGGCGAATTGGGTATTGCTTGAGATTGCCGGGGCGCTTTGCGCCCCTTTCACGACACAAGGCCGCTCTCATAGAACAGTACATAACTTATTGATTTAGCGGGGTCTTTGTGGGTGCGGGCGTGCCCGCGAACACCGGCGTAGCCGGTGCCA
>NZ_AEWE02000016.1:11346-16354 GCF_000190455.2 Pseudomonas sp. TJI-51 | reverse complement strand
CCCACACAGGCCGCGTCGCGGTTACGAATTGAGTTCTCTGCGCGACAGCGCAGCCCGTAGGGCTGTGTTATCTCCCACAGGGCACTGGCCCCCTAGTAATCCCACCGCCAACGCACCGCTGCAGTCAGTCATCATCCTGCGCCGGCTTCGCCGGCTCCGGCCGCAACCCCGGCAAGGGCTGATCCTTCGGCGGCCCGGGCACCGGCATCGGTGGCAGCAAAGGCGCACCCGGCTGGCTGTCATAAGCCTTGGGCGGCGTGCTCGGGGTGATCTGCGGGTAAGGCGTGGGGGTTGGCGTACCCGGCGCACCGGGCACCGGGGTCGCCAGCCGGGGCGGCGTACTGGCGGCATCGGCCATGGGCAGGCCCGCCAGCCACAGCACGGCTAGGATCGCGCGCAACATCAGTAACCTCCTGTCGGGAACCTTCCTACAGGCTACGCCTAAATCAACGCTTTCGCCTGTCCGCCCGCCCTGCAAGCGCGCTAGACTCAATGGCATAACCGTCACCTGCCTGATCAGAACAAAGGAAACACCATGAGCGCCTCCTCTTCCGCTGCCGCCACCGCGCGCCTGGACCGCATTCTCGCCGACGCCAAGCGTGACAAGGAAATGGGCTACCGCGACAAGGCCCTGAGAATGTACCCGCACGTGTGCGGCCGCTGCGCCCGCGAGTTCGCCGGCAAGCGCCTGAGCGAGCTGACCGTGCACCACCGCGACCACAACCACGACAACAACCCCCAGGACGGCTCGAACTGGGAGCTGCTGTGCCTGTACTGCCACGACAACGAGCATTCGCGCTACACCGACCAGCAGTACTTCAGCGAAGGCTCCACCAGCACCCCGAGCATCGCCAAGGCCACGCACAACCCGTTTGCCGGCCTGGCTGGCTTGCTGAAGAAAGACTGACCATCGATTCGCCCCCCGCTGCTACCGGGCAGCCCGTATAATCGCGCTTTTTTCGCGAAGGGCCCCGGTACGTGGCAAACAAACGATACAGCTGCATCGGCCTGTTCAACCCCAAGTCGCCGGAAAACGTCGGCTCGGTGATGCGCGCCGCGGGCTGCTACGGCGTCAACTCGGTGTTCTACACCGGCAAACGGTATGAGCGCGCCCGTGACTTCGTCACCGACACCAAGCGCGTGCACTACGACATCCCGCTGATCGGCATCGATGACCTGCAACGCATCATTCCGCTGGGCTGCACCCCGGTGGCGGTAGAGCTGGTGGACGGCGCCCGGCCCCTGCCGGAATACACCCACCCGGACCGCGCCATCTACATCTTCGGCCCAGAGGACGGGTCGCTGAGCGAAGAAGTGCGCGGTTGGTGTGAAGAGACCATCTACATCCCGACCGAGGGCTGCATGAACCTGGCGGCGACGGTGAATGTGGTGCTGTACGACCGTATGGCCAAGGGGCTGAATACCCGGTCGGGGCCCAAATTCAAGTAAAAAGCCGCTCTTGCTCAGCTCACGAAGCGTTGATCCAGATGGTCTTCAGCTCCATGTATTGGTCATGGGCCCAGATGGACTTGTCGCGCCCACCAAAGCCAGACTCCTTGTAGCCACCGAACGGCGTGGTCACGTCACCTTCGCCGAAGCAGTTGACCGTGACCACCCCGGCGCGGATTTCACGCGACAGGCGCAGCGCAGTTCGATGTAGCCCTCGGCGGCGATCTGGCGCAGCAGTTCGCGCACGGGTGGGCGCGACAGGCCGAATTCGTCGCACAGAGCCAGTTCGTCCACTACCGCCCCCGGGGCCAGTTCCATGCTCAGGATCCGGCGGCGCAGCGCCTCGGCCAACACCGCCTTGCGGTCCGGTGGCACTTGCGCTTCGAGGGGCTGAACGGCTGAATCTGTCTGAGCCTTTGTTTTCAAGGCCTCCAGCGGTTTCGACAGCGGTGATTAAACACCCTTGAAGCTGCATTGCCAAACCGGACAGGGTATTCGCCATATACGACACAGCCAGCTGCTTTTCACCGTTTAAACCCCACCCAGGGCTCGCCGCCGGGCGATGCAACTGAACGCTGGCGTTGCCGTGCAGGTCAGCTGCTTACATTCCACAAGGAGGGTTTGCCATGCTCGATAGCCATTCCGCTGCGTCATCGCAGCACAATGTTCATGGCCTGGAACGTGCCAGCTCACTGGCCGGTGGGGCGCTGATGTTCAGCAAAGGGCTGCGCCGTGGCGGCCTGGTTGGCTTGCTGCAGATGGCGGTGGGCGGCCTGGCCGTGGCGCGTGGGGTCAGCGGGCACTGCGCCACCAAGGCCTGGTGGCAGCGGCACCGGCAGGAGTATCAGCGCTTGCGCTCGGATATCGAGCGTAGCGCGGCGGACCTGGAGGCGTTGAAGGCCAGCGCCGAGGCGGCGACGCGCGGGGTGACGGTGACCGGGAAGGATCCGTTGGCTGGCGGTTGATTGATGCATTGCCTGTGCCGGCCTCTTCGCGGGCTTGCCCGCTCCCACAGGTGTTGCGCATGCCTTAACTTGTAGGAGCAGGCAAGCCCGCGAAGAGGCCAGCACAGGCAAGAAGAATTTCTAGCGCAACGCCTTGCTCTGCAACACCTCAGACCGCCGCCCCAGCACATTCTCGCTGATCTGCACGAACTCTTCGGTACTTACGCTCGGCAAGCGCATCAACCCGCGCACCACATCATCCAGCGAACGCTTGGCCTGGGTATGGATGCGGATTTCCTTGTCCAGCGCCTGCAGCAGCATTACCCCACGGGCGACCTGCGCAGGGGTGGCCTGTTCGCCACGCAGCCGGGTCACCTTCGCGCCCTGCTTGCTCAGGCGCGCCTGCCAGGCCTGGTAGCGGTCGTCGCTCACCCCGCCAGAGCGGCGCAGCAACTCGCTGGCGTAGTAATCGGTCAGGCTTTCCACCAACCAGTCATTGCCATCACCGGCGCGGATCTGGGCAAACAACTGCACCACCTCACGCAATAACGGGCTGCTGCCGTTCTCGCTGACCATCGGCCTGCCACTGTGCAGGTACACCGACCCCTGCGCCGCCATCGCCCCACGCCACATCCCGTCACGCGCGCCCACCAGCAACAGCTTCGGCGGGTTGCGCGGGAACACTGCCTGCAGTTGCGGCCAGACGAAGGTGAGCAAGGTCAGGCTGTCCATACGCCGCATGCCCTGCCCCACCGGCGCGGCCACGGTCACGTCGGTATCGCCCAGACGGGCGCGGCGGCTGCCCAGGTCACCGGCGAGCATCCAGCCAGTTGGGCGGTCGAACAGGCGCGATACATTGTCGATGCGGAACTTGTCCTGGCCGACGCGCGGCCAGGGCGTTTCGATGCTCTTCCAGCCCGTTGGCAGGTCGAAGGCCAGGCGCGCCACCAGCTCTGTTCCATCCTGCTGGTCGAGGCGCGCAGGCGGCACCAGTTGGTCGCCCAGGAACAGCGCCCAGTGCGGGGTGATACGCGACGAAAACGCGCCACTGGCAAGCTTCTGGTCCAGCAGCACCCGGTAGCTGAGGCTGGTCTTGCCGGCCGCAGGCTGCCATACCCCCCGCTGCCCGTTCAGTTGCCATTGGCCATCGGCCTGGAAGCCGCTGTAGGCCCCGGCCTTGCCCAGGTCGAAGTCAAGGCTGCGCACCGCGCTGCCGTCCGCCAGGGTCAGGCGAACTTCTGCCTGGCCGCTGGCAGGCAACAGGCGCACTTCGTAATCGAGATTGACCTTTTTCGCCCAGGCGGGCGCACTGGCCATCAGGCCCAACAGCAACAACAGCTGGCAACGCATACAGAAACTCCTTGTTCCCCGTGGCAGCGGGCCGCGCTGCTCAGCTGGCGCGGAAAATCAGGTGGTCTTCCCAGTCGTCTTCGTGCACATCCTGCTCCCTGAGCATACGCCCCGCCTGGGAAATGCGCTGTTCATGGACCTGTTGGCGGTCGCCACAGACCAGGTGGTGCCAGGCGGGCAAGTCCTTGCCCTCGCTGACCAGGCGGTAACCACAGGTACTGGGCAGCCAGGTGAACTGGTCGGCCTTGCCCGGGGTGAGCTGGATGCAATCCGGCACCTGGGCGAAGCGGTTGGGGTAGTCGCTGCACTGGCAGGTTTGCAGGTCCAGCAGCTTGCACGCGATGCGCGTGTAATAGACGCTGTTGTCGTCCTCGTCCTCGAGCTTTTGCAGGCAGCACAGGCCGCACCCGTCGCACAGCGACTCCCACTCCTGGGCATTGAGTTGTTCGAGGGTCTTGCGCCGCCAGAACGGCGCGTTGTCAGCGATCATTACACGGTTACCTGCATTCATCTTGTGGTCGCGGCGCGCAGCGGCGCCAGTCTAGAGCCTGGCCTTGAGCAAAGCCAGGCCGCTTGTCAGTCGCTACGCGAAGCAGTAGCGTGCGCGTTTTCCGTCCGTTTGCAGGAGCCGACATGAGCGCCAACCCCCGCGTTGCCGATTACGCCATCAACGAGCAGTTCATCAACCGCTGGTCGCCCCGCGCCTTCACCGCCGAACCGATCAGCGAAGAGACCCTGCTGAGTTTCCTCGAAGCTGCCCGCTGGGCACCGTCGGCGTACAACTCGCAGCCTTGGCGCTTCCTGTATGCCCGCCGTGACACCCCGAACTGGGAGCGCTACCTGAGCCTGCTGGTACCGTTCAACCGTAGCTGGGCGCAACAGGCGTCGGCGCTGGTGCTGGTGATGTCCAAGACCACCTTCGCCGCCCCGGGTGCCACCGAAGAAAAACCGGCGCTGTGGCACACCTTCGACACCGGCTCCGCCTGGGGCCACCTGGCCCTGCAGGCCAGCATCAGTGGTTGGCATACCCATGGCATGGCCGGTTTCGACCAGGCGCTGGCGCGTCAGGAGCTGAAGATCCCTGAAGGCTACGAGCTGCATGCCATGGTGGCGATCGGCAAGCTCGGCGACAAGGCCAGCCTGGACGAAGCGCTGCAGGCGCGTGAAGTGCCCAGCCCGCGCAAGCCGCTGAGCGAGCTGGCGGCTGAGGGGGATTTCAGCCTGTAAGTTTTGGGTGACCAGTACTGGCCCATTCGCGGGTAAAC
>NZ_AEWE02000016.1:7306-11309 GCF_000190455.2 Pseudomonas sp. TJI-51 | reverse complement strand
GCGAACAGGCCGGCACAAGCCAAAGCAGTCAATAGCCCCTGGCGAAGTCCACTTCACCGCGCAACCCCTGCCCGGCTTCATACGCCCGCATATTCTCGACAAACAACCGCACCATCGCCGCCGGCGAGGTGGGCGCCGAGCTGTGCCCGGTCAGCAGCAAGCCCCAGGCCGTCCAGAACGGGTGCTGCCTGGGCAACGGCTCCTGGCGGCACACATCGATCACCGCCCCGGCCAGATGCCCCTCCTTCAACGCCGCTACCAGGTCGGCATCGACCACCGCCGCACCCCGCCCGGCATTGATGAACAGCGCCGTGGGCTGGAAGCACTTGAACAGTGCGGCGTTGTACAGGTCGTGGGTAGCCGTGGTATCCGGCAGCAGGTTGAGCACGTAGTCGACCTGGCCAACCATGCGCGGCAGGTCGGCCAGCGCCGCCANNGGCGGGCCGGCCAGCCCCGCCACTTCAACGAACGGTGCCTGCTCGCGGGCGCTGCTGGCAACGCCGTACAGCACCACGCCAAACGGCTGCAGGAACTCGGCCACGCGCTGGCCGATGTCGCCGGTGCCCACGATCAGCACCCTGCGCCCTTCCAGCGTGCGCCCCGGGCGGTCGTCCCAGCGCCGCTCGACCTGGCTGACCAGGCGCGACAGCACCTCGCGCTCATGGCCAAGCATGTAGGTGAGCATGTACTCGGCCATTACCTGGCCGAAAATGCCCACCGCTCGGGTCAGGCGATAGTCACGCGGCAAGCCGTCGGCCAGCAACGGTGTGATGCCGGCCCAGGTCGACTGCAGCCAGCGCGGTTGGTGGCCCTGGCGCAGCAAGCTCGCCAGCAGGTCGGGCTGGCCCAGCCACACCGGGCAACGCGGCGCCTGGCGGGCCAGTTCGGCCGAGTCGCCACTGGTCAGGATTTCCAGTTCAGGCGCGGCTGCGCGCAAAAGCGCGGCGTAGCGGGCATGGTCATGCTCGGCAATCAGTACGCGCATGTTCAGGCCGGGTCGTTGCGGCGCAGCAGCTCTTCGGGCAGGTGCTCGATGTACTCGTCATCCGGCGGTGGCATCTGCAGGTGGTAGCCCTGGTTGTCGAGGTTCTCCAACACCTTGGTGATGTCTTCGCGGGCCAGCTTGCGTTCCGGGCTGAGCACCAGGTCGAAGGCATGCACGGGGGTGCCGAAGAACGGCAGCAGGCCTTCTGGCACGCGCTCAAGGCCGTCAGCCTTGAGCACGTACAGGTACATTTCGTTCTTGCGGGGGCTCTTGTAGATGGAGCAAATGCGTTTCATCGGGTCTCTCCGGCGCCTGCAAGGCTGTCCAGCAGGGCCTGGCCCATGCGCTCACGGCGCCAGCCGCGCAGCGAATCGGGCAATTGATAAGGGCCATTGGGGTAACCGCTCTTGAGCAGTGCCTCCAGGGCTTTTTTACGCAGCATCAGCTCAGGGGCAATGCCCAGGCGCTCGCCTTCGGCCTGGCCGATGGCGCGCAGCTGCTTGAGGATGCCGCTGGCTTCGATCGGCAGCGGTTCGGGCAAGGGCGCTGGCCACTGCTCGGCAGGCAGGCTGGCGGCGCGCTTGATCAGCTGGATAAGAAACTCACCGTCCTGACGAATGGTGCGCGGGTGCATCTCTTCGACCTTGGCCAGCGCCGACAGGTTGCTCGGCTGGTTCTTGGCGATGGGCCACAGCGAGTGTTCCTTGAGCACGCGGTTGCGGGGTACATCGCGGCTGCGGGCAGTACGCTCGCGCCAGGCGCACAGCTCACGCAGCACGGCCAACTGCTGGGGCGCCAGCTTCCAGGCCAGCTTGACGTCGCGGTACAAGGTGGCTGGCTCGACTTCGCGACGCAAGGCGGCGACCAGCTCGGCGCCATCCTCCAGCACCCAGGCGTATTTGTCGTCGCTAAGGCGCGGGCGCAGCACGGTAAACAGCTCGGCCAGGTGCACGGCATCTTCGGCCGCGTAGCTGACCTGGGTGTCCGACAGCGGGCGCTGCAGCCAGTCGGAGCGGGTTTCGCCCTTGGGCAGGTCGATGCCCAGCACTTCCTGCACCAGGCGCGAGTAGCCCATGGAAAAGCCAAGGTTCAGGTAACCGGCGGCCAGCTGGGTGTCGAACAACGGTTGTGGCAACTTGCCGGTCAGGCGCAACAGCACTTCGAGGTCTTCGCTGCAGGCATGCAGCACCTTGACCACACCACTGTTTTCCAGCAGCTCGGCCAGGGGTTGCCAGTTGCCGATCAGCAGCGGGTCGATCAGGAAGGCCCGTTGGCCGTCGCCAATCTGGATCAGCCCGGCCTTCGGGTAAAAGGTGTCGACCCGCATGAACTCGGTATCGACGGCGACAAACGGCAGTTGCTGCCAGTCGCGGCAGTGTTCAGCCAGGCTCTGGTCGTCACATATCCAGTGAATTTCGATGGCCACAAGGCTCTCCCACTAACATTGGCGCGCAGTATATACGGCGCGGGCACTGCTGGTGAAACCCGGGCCATCCTTGATATCGATCAATGGTGCGTTTGCACACAGGGTGTAGGCGTCAGCGCTTGGCCGTCAGCCACGGGCGGCAACTGGCGAACATGTCCAGCGACCGTTGGTAGACCTCGGTGTGTACCTGCAGCAGGCCAAGCATCGAGTGGAACAGGTTGTCTTGCGACAGCGGGGCGTCGCTGAGCTTGGCCAGGCAGTCGGTATCGAGGCCGAAGTCCTCCTTGTAGCTGTCGGAGAACCAGGTCAGCAGCGGAACGTGCTTCTGCTGCTCGGGGGCGATGGCGTACGGTGTGCCGTGCAGGAACAGGTTGTACTCACCCAGCGACTCGCCATGGTCGGACAGGTAGATCATCGCCGTGTCCACCTTGTCCTGCTTGCTGCGCAGGGTGTCGATCAACGAGGCCAGGACCTTGTCGGTGTAGGCCAGGGTGTTGTCGTAGCCGTTGATGATTTGCTGTTCGCTGCACTGGTTCAGGGCGTTGCTCTGGCACACCGGGCTGAAACGCTCGCCGCCTTCGGGGTAGCGCTTGAAGTACTCGGGGCCATGGCTGCCCATCTGGTGCAGCACCAGCACGGTGTCCTTGTCGAGGTTGTCGATCAGCGCATCCAGGCCTTGCAGCAGGATCTGGTCATGGCATTCACCGCCGGCGCACAGTTGCGGGTCCTTGAGGTTGCTGACATCGATGAACTGCACGCGATCGCAAGTGCCCTTGCAACCCGACTGGTTGTCCCGCCACTGCACGGCAAGGCCGGCACGCTGGAGGATGTCCAGCAGCCCTTCGCGGTTCTTGGCGACACTGGCGTCGTAGTCCTTGCGCTGCATGCCAGAGAACATGCACGGTACCGAAACCGCCGTTTCCGTGCCGCACGAATGCACGTCGGAGAACGCCAGCAGGCCCTGCTCCTTGGCCAGGTTCGGCGTGGTATCGCGGCCATAGCCCAAGACACCGAAGTGGTCTGCCCGGGCACTTTCCCCGACCACCAGCACGGTCAGCGATTTGCGCTCATGTTTCTGCCAGGCCACATCACGCTTGGCATCTTCGCCGTAAGGCTGGAACGGCCGCGCTGCGGTACCAACCCGTTCGCCGACATAACCAATGGAGGCGCCCACGATATTGCTTGGGGTCAGCATCAGGCGCAGTTCGTGGTGGTTGCGAAACAGCGACGACAGCCCTTGGTAGTTGACCAGCGCCACCGAACCCAGCGCCACCACGCAGGCACCACTCACCAGCAGCTTGCCAAGCAGTTCGCGCTGCCAGCGGCGGTAGGCGATCTGCGCCTTGCACACCAGCACCGAAGGCAACACCCCCAGCAGCAGGATGTAAGCGGCAAACTTGAACGACATCAGGTCGCGCACTTCCGCCACATTGGTTTCGGCCATGTTGCGGAACATGCCCGCATCAATAAGTACGCCGTACTGGTTCATGAAGTAAGCCACGCCGGCGCCACTGATGAACAAGACCACAAGTAACGGCTTCAACACATAACGGAAGGCAAATAAAGTGAGTACCAGGTTGAACGCGAACAGC
>NZ_AEWE02000016.1:6637-7205 GCF_000190455.2 Pseudomonas sp. TJI-51 | reverse complement strand
GGTACAGGCTGGCCAGCAGCGTGACCCATTCAGTCCGCAGGGATTTGAAATTGAGCATCAGTGTTCGCAATCAAGAGTGGTTATCAACCCCACGGCCCGACGGCACTGTGGGAAAGTTGGGCGAACTCTAGAAAGCGCACCATCAATTTTTTGTGAAAAAGTCGGTAACAATTTAGTGATGGCGAGGCTTTTTCCCGTTAATGCGGTTTTCTTCAGCTGCCGTTCAGCCTGCAGCCCGTGAACGGCTTGCGCAAAGACGGCTATCCTCAGTGGTCAGGACCCAATCGACAAACCTGACAGAGGTGAAGAAATGCCAGTTCCGCATGATCTGCTCGCTGACCTGCACATTACCGCTGAGAAGTTCCAGGCACTGATGGACAACGACCAGGCGCTGCATGCACTGCACAAGGAATACAACGCCAAGGACAAGGAGGTGGTGGCCGCCGAAGGCAACGGCACCAACGACGACGCCGTCAACCGCCTGCGCAAGGAGCGGTTGCTGATCAAGGACAAGATCGAACGGATCATTCATCCGCCCAAATCCTGACCGAGCATTTTCTTTGAATTC
>NZ_AEWE02000016.1:4540-6569 GCF_000190455.2 Pseudomonas sp. TJI-51 | reverse complement strand
GCCGGCTTGCCGGCGATAGGGCCGCAAGCCCTCACACAGCAACCAGCGCTTTCAACGCCCCATCCAGGTCCTCGATCAGGTCGCGGTAATCCTCGATCCCCACCGACAGCCGCAGCAGGTTCTCGCTGATGCCCATCACGCCCTTCTGCTCCGGGCTTAGTGAGCAGTGCGACATGCTCCACGAGTGGTTGATCATGCTCTCCACCCCGCCCAGCGAGTCGGCCAATACAAAGATCTGCAGCGCCTCGACCAGGCGGTTGAGCGCGGCGCGGTCGCCCTTGACCTTCATCGCCACCACCGCCCCGCCACTGCGCATCTGGCGCTTGCACAGTTCATGCTGCGGGTGGCTTTCCAGCCCGGGGTAATACACCTGCTCCACCTGCGCGTGGTTTTCCAGAAAGCGCGCCACCTGCAAGGCATTGGCGCACTGGCGCTCCATGCGCACATCCAGGGTCTTCAGGCCACGCAGGGCCAGGTAGCAGTCGAACGGCCCCTGCACCGCGCCGATGGCCATGCTGATGCGGCGCAGGCGCGCCAGCAGCGCGTCATTGGCCGCGACCACTACCCCGCCAGTCAGGTCAGAGTGGCCACCAATGTATTTACTGGCCGAGTGCATCACCAAGTCCACCCCCAGGGTGATCGGGCGCTGGTTCCACGGCGAGCAGAAGGTGTTGTCGATGCAGGTGAGGATGCCCTTGGCCCGCGCCAGGTCGCACACCGCCTTGATGTCGACCAGGTGCAACAACGGGTTGGTCGGCGACTCGATCCAGATCAACTGGGTTTCGGGCTTGATCGCCGCGGCCACCGCGCCCAGGTCGTTGAGGTCGACATAGGTGGTGGTCAGGCCTGAAGTACGGCTGCGGTAGTCTTCGAGGATACGGAAGGTGCCCCCGTACACGCCGTTCATCACGACCACGTGGGCATCCTTGGGCAGCAGCTCCAGGACCGTGGCGGTGGCATTCACCCCCGAGGCGCAGGCCACGGCACCCACGCCCTCTTCCAGCGCGGCTACGCAGGTTTCGTAGGCATGCCGGGTGGGGTTGCCCACGCGGCTGTAGGAGTACTCCGGCTTGTCGTCGAGGCTGCGTTTGGTGAACGAGCTGGCGGTGACGATGGCCGGGAAAATGGCATTGTCGGCAACACTGAACTGCTCGCCAGCGTGAATGGCACGGGTGGCGAAATTGCGCGGCTTGTCGGACATGGTCAGGCCCATTGGCAGAATGAAAGCTGCCACTATGGCACAAGCCAAATCGCCTGGCCTTGGGGTAACCTGTGAAATATTTTCCGGCACGGCCAGCGCGCGATATGGACAGCTTCGACCAGCACATTCTTACCCTGCTTCAGCGCGACGCCTCGATGTCGCTCAAGGACCTGGCCGAAGCCGTCAACCTGTCCACCACCCCGTGCTGGAAGCGGGTCAAGCGCCTGGAAGAAGAAGGCTACATACTCGGCCGTGTCGCCCTGCTGGCCCCCGAACGGCTAGGGCTGGGGCTGACGGTGTTCGTCCAGCTCAAGACCCAGCGCCACGACAGCGCCTGGCTGGCGCAGTTTGCCGCGACCGTCACCGGGTTCGAGGAGGTGATGGAGTGCTACCGAATGTCTGGCGACTGGGACTACATGTTGCGGGTGGTTGTGGGGGATATTGCGGCGTATGACCGGTTTTACAAAAAGCTGATTACCAGCACCGAGGGGTTGTCGAACATTACCTCCAGTTTTGCCATGGAGCAGATGAAGTACACCACGGCTTTCCCGGTGAACCGTGGCTGATGGCTGCGGGGCATATTGCCGGCAAGGCGCACAGGGATTGCATCAGGGCTGACAGGTGTTTGCCACAAGGTATGCAGCGCCTGTTAGAGCGAGCGCCGCCCGCGCGGCGCAATCGCGAGCTGCGCTCGCTCCTACGTTTGTTTCGGGCCAATTATTCCTGTGGGATTCGCGCGCGAACGCCTTGGCGCATGCCTCAATATCGCGCCGTACAAACAAGGCGGTCGCGCGCACCTGGCACAGGGGTTACTGGCCCGAAACAAAC
>NZ_AEWE02000016.1:290-4499 GCF_000190455.2 Pseudomonas sp. TJI-51 | reverse complement strand
ATCTCACAGGCGCTGAAGATCCTGCGCCTACCCCCGCCCGCGACAGGGCCCTTGCAGGCGCCCGTCAATCCGAAGCCAGCACCGCCGCAATCCGGTTCCCGGCCTTGGCCTTCTCCAGCTTGATCGCCACAAACTTCGAGGTCGGGGTGTACGTCCCCTCGCCATAACTCTCCAGCGGCACCAGCGGGTTGGTCTCGGGGTAGTAAGCCGCCGCCTGCCCTTGCGGCACGTCATACGCCACCAGGCGGAACCCCGACACCCGCCGCTCCACACCATCCTCCCACAGCGACACCAGGTCCACGTGCTCACCCGGCTCGAAGCCCAGGCGGCGGATGTCGGCCTCGTTGACGAACACCACTTCGCGCAGGCCGAACACCCCACGGTAGCGGTCGTCCAGGCCATACAGGGTGGTGTTGTACTGGTCGTGCGAACGCAGGGTCTGCAAGATCAGGTCGGGCTTGTCCCCGCGGGCCAGCACCTTGGCGTTGACCAATGCCTCGGGCAGCGTGTGGGGCATGAAGCGCGCCTTGCCGGTGGCCGTGCGGAAGTTGCGCTCGGCAGCGTGGTTACCCAGGTGGAACCCGCCAGGGCTGTTCAAGCGCTCATTGAAACGCGCGAAGCCGGGGATGACGTCGGCAATCATGTCGCGGATGCGGTTGTAGTCGGCCACCGCATAGGCCCAGTCGATCGGCTGGTTGCCCAGCGTGGCCTTGGCCATGCCGGCGATGATCCATGGCTCCGAACGCATGTGCGGCGAGCGCGGGCGCAACTGGCCATGGGAGAGGTGCACCATGCTGAAGGTGTCTTCCACGGTCACGCCCTGCGGCCCTGCGGCCTGCAGGTCGATTTCGGTACGGCCCAGGCATGGCAGGATCAGCGCGTCGCGGCCGGTGACCAAGTGCGAGCGGTTGAGCTTGGTGGAAATCTGCACGGTCAGCGCACACTTCTGCAGCGCGGCATGGGTACGCGGTGTATCCGGGGTGGCTTGGGCAAAGTTGCCGCCCAGGGCGACGAACACCTTGGCCCGCCCCTCCTCCATGGCCTTGATCGCCAGCACCGCATTGTGCCCGTGGGCACGCGGCACACGGAAGCGGAAGCGTTTTTCCAGGGCGTCGAGCAGTGCTGCCCGGGGCTTCTCGTCGATGCCCATGGTGCGGTCGCCCTGCACGTTGCTGTGGCCGCGCACCGGCGACAGGCCAGCGCCGGGCTTGCCGACGTTGCCGCGCAGAAGCTGCAGGTTGACGATTTCCTGCACGGTGGCCACCGAATGGCGGTGCTGCGTCACGCCCATGGCCCAGCACATGATGACCCGCTCGGCCTTGCGGTACATACGCGCGGCCAGTTCGATCTCGGCCAAGGTCAGGCCAGACTGCTCAACGATGTGTTCCCAAGCCGTGGCGTCGACCGCCGCCAGGTAGCCATCGATACCGCTGGTGTGCTCGGCGATGAAGGCGTGGTCGAACACCGGCGGTTCGCCCTTGGCCTGGGCCTCGCGTTCCCACTGCAACAGGAACTTGGCAATACCGCGCATGGCCGCCATGTCGCCCCCCAAGGCTGGGCGGAAGTACGCGCTGGAAGTCGGCTCGGAGCCATTGCTGAGCATTTCGAACGGGTGCTGCGGGTGCTGGAAACGCTCCAGGCCACGCTCTTTGAGCGGGTTGAAGCACACCACCTGGGCACCGCGCTTGACCGCTTCACGCAGCGGTTCGAGCATGCGCGGGTGGTTGGTGCCAGGGTTCTGGCCAATCACGAAAATGGCATCGGCCAGTTCCAGGTCGTGAAACACCACGGTGCCTTTGCCCACCCCCAGGGTTTCCGACATGCCCGAGCCGCTGGCTTCGTGGCACATGTTGGAGCAGTCCGGGAAATTGTTGGTGCCATAGGCACGCACGAACAGCTGGTAGAGAAACGCCGCTTCATTGCTGGCCCGGCCCGAGGTGTAGAACTCGGCTTCGTCCGGCGATTGCAGTGCGCGCAGGTGCCGGGCAACCAGCTCGAACGCTTCTGCCCAGGTGGTTTCCACGTAATGGTCGGTGGCTGCGTCATAGCGCATCGGGTGCGTCAGGCGGCCTTGGTACTCAAGCCAGTAGTCGGTCTGCTGCTTCAACGCGCTGACGCTGTACTTGGCAAAGAAGGCCGGGTCCACCGAGCGGCCGGTGGCTTCCCAGTTGACCGCCTTGGCGCCGTTTTCGCAGAACTTGACCATGTCGCTTTCCGGCGACTCGCCCCAGGCACAGCCAGGGCAGTCGAAGCCGCCGTTCTGGTTGGTCTTGAGCATGGCACGCAGGTTCTTGAAGGCGTTGTCACTGCCCAGCCAGCTCTTGGTCACGCTTTTCAGCGCCCCCCAGCCGGCGGCGGCGCCTTTGTAGTCCCTGATGTGTTCGTCCTGGCTCATGCGGTGAATCCTCACGCTTCGGTGCTTTGTTTCAGCCTATGGAGCGTGGGGCGGGGCGTCCAATCGAAAGATCTTACGGCGTGATAAGCGCTTTCGATCACGGCAGCCAGGCGAGGAGCTGCCAGGCCGCATGATAGAGACCGTCGATCATGCAGTCGGACAAAGCAATTTGACGGCCCTGCGCCCAGGTTATAGCTTGGACAGAAATGCCCCCCTTCCCAGACGCGAGCGCGAACGTGGAACAGAACAGCCGGGCCCTGATCGACGGCTTCAACCGGAAAATCGACTACCTGCGGATGTCGGTCACCGACCGCTGCGACTTCCGTTGCGTGTACTGCATGGCCGAAGACATGCAGTTCCTGCCGCGCCAACAGATTCTCAGCCTGGAGGAACTGTTCCAGGTGGCCGAGCGCTTCGTCGCCCTCGGCACCCGCAAAATCCGCCTGACCGGCGGCGAACCCCTGGTGCGCCAGGGCATCGTCGACTTGTGCGGGCGCATCGCCGCCCTGCCCGGTCTGCGCGAACTGTGCCTGACCAGCAACGGCTCGCAGCTTGGCCGCTTGGCCCAGCCGCTGTTCGACGCGGGCGTTACACGCCTGAACATCAGCCTCGACAGCCTGGACGCCGACCGCTTCAAGCAACTGACCCGTACCGGCGACCTGCACCAGGTGATTGCCGGCATCGACGCAGCCCGGCAGGCCGGTTTCAAGCGCACCAAGCTCAACTGCGTGGTGCTCAAGGGCCGCAACGACCATGAACTGGTCGACCTGGTGCGCTTTGCCATCGACCGCGAGCTGGACATCACCTTCATCGAAGAAATGCCCCTGGGGGTGATCAGCGAGCATGAACGTGGCGAGTCGTTCTGCTCCAGCGATGAAGTACGGGCGCTGCTGGCTGAACAGTTCACCCTGGTGGAGTCCACCGAAACGTCGCAGGGGCCGGCCCGTTACTGGCGCCTGGCCGAAGCGGCCAACACCCGGGTCGGTTTCATTTCGCCGCACAGCCACAACTTCTGCGCCACCTGCAACCGCGTGCGCCTGACCGTCGAGGGCCGCTTGCTGCTGTGCCTGGGCAACGAGCATTCGGTAGACCTCAAGCACGTGCTGCGGGCCCACCCGGGCGACCCCGACCGCCTGGAAAAGGCCATCCGCGACTCGCTGCACCTGAAGCCCTACCGCCATCACTTCGAAGTCGGTGGCGACGTGCAGATCCTGCGTTTCATGAACATGACCGGCGGCTGAGCAGCTGCCTCTGGATTGCCATGATCGTCCACCCCGCACCCGATGTGTTGCGCGTGTTGTTCACCCTCAAGGGTTCGATCATCAAGCGCATTGCCCTGCGCTGCCTGATGGTCACCCTGCTGGCGGCACTGATTGTGCTGGTCGAGCGCCATTACCCGGCGTTTTTCTACCCGGTCAGCGCCACCCCATTCACCTTGCTGGGCCTGTCGCTGTCGATCTTCATGAGCTTTCGCAACAACGCCTGCTATGACCGTTGGTGGGAGGGGCGCAAGGCCTGGGGCAAGCTGATCATCGAAACCCGCTCATTCGTGCGTGAGAGCGTGGTGATCGGCGATGAAGCACTACGCCGTGAGCTGCTGCGCAGCCTGTGCGGGTTTGCGCATGCGCTGAATGCGCGGTTGCGCAACGAAGACGACCTGGCTGCCGCCCGCCCATGGTTGCCCTGGCCCGAGGCGCTCAGCCCGCACAACGTGTGCGACAGCATCCTGCGTGAGGTGGGCAGCCAATGCTCGCGGCTGGCCGAGCGACAACAGATCAGTGACTGGCGTTACAGCCTGCTGGAGCAGCGGCTGG
>NZ_AEWE02000016.1:0-233 GCF_000190455.2 Pseudomonas sp. TJI-51 | reverse complement strand
TTCCCTACACACTGTTGTTGCACCGCACCATCTACATCTTCTGCCTGTTGTTGCCGTTTGCCCTGGCCGAGCCGCTGGGCTGGCTGGCGCCGCTGTTCACCACCATCGTGGGGTACACGTTCTTCGGGCTGGATGCGATTGGCAACGAACTGGAAGACCCGTTCGGGCGGGATGAGAATGACCTGCCTACCGATGCCATGGTGCGGACGGTGGAGCGGGATGTACTGGCGGGG
>NZ_AEWE02000159.1:0-4009 GCF_000190455.2 Pseudomonas sp. TJI-51 | reverse complement strand
GGCGGCGCTCGATCTCACAACCAACAAAACCCTCAAGACACTGACCAACCAAACGACACAAAGCGGACCTTGTCAGCCCCGCCACCTGGCGCCACACTATCCCCCATGAAAACCCTCGCCCCGAGCTACCTCAAGCATCAGTTCCTGATCGCCATGCCGCACATGGCCGATCCGAACTTCGCCCAGACCCTCACGTACATTGTCGAGCACAACGCCCATGGCGCCATGGGCCTGGTGGTAAATCGGCCGCAGGAACTGAGCCTGGCCGATATTCTCGAGCAATTGCGCCCGGACGAAACGCCGCCGGACAGCACTTTGCAGGTGCCGATCTACCAGGGCGGCCCGGTGCAGACCGACCGTGGCTTCGTGCTGCACAGCAGCGAGTGCAGCTTCCAGGCGAGCGTGGCGCTGGAAGGGCTGACGCTGAGCACGTCGCAGGACATCCTGCTGGCCATTGCCGCCGGGGTCGGCCCCAAGCAAAGCCTGATCACGCTCGGCTATGCCGGCTGGGAAGCCGGCCAGCTGGAAGCGGAGCTGGCCGACAATGCCTGGCTCAACTGCCCGTTCGACCCGCAAATCATCTTTGAAATGGCCAGTGACCTGCGCCTGGAGGCCGCCGCCGCCAGCCTGGGCATCAACCTGCACCTGCTGACCAGCCAGGCGGGCCACGCCTGATGGCCGAACTACGCCTGCTGCTGGGTTTCGACTATGGCAGCAAACAGATCGGTGTGGCCGTCGGCCAGGTCATCACCGGCCAGGCCCGCGAGCTGTGCACGCTGAAGGCGCAGAACGGCGTGCCGGACTGGGCCCAGGTGGAAAAGCTGATTGCCGAATGGAAGCCGGACGCCATCGTCGTCGGCCTGCCATTGAACATGGACGGCACGCCCAGCGAAATGAGCGCCCGCGCCGAAAAATTTGCCCGCCGCCTCAATGGCCGCTTCAACCTGCCCGTGCACACCCACGACGAGCGCCTGACCACCTTCGAGGCCAAAGGCGAGCGCATGGCCCGTGGCGGCCAGCGCGGCAGCTATCGCGACAACCCGGTCGATGCCATCGCCGCGGCCCTGTTGCTGCAAGGCTGGCTGGAGGCCAATACCTGATCATCTTTGCCGCCGGCCACGCCCGGCGCACCCTTCCGAGGAGCCCGCAATGAGCCTACCCAACCCCGCCGAGCTGGTCCGGCAGATGGCTGTCGACCTTCGCGCCCACCTGGCCCGCCGCAGCATCAGCGGGCCGCGTTACATCGGTATTCGTACAGGTGGTGTCTGGGTTGCCCAGGCCCTGCAGGAGGCCATGGGCGACGAGAGTGCCATGGGTACCCTGGACGTCTCGTTCTACCGCGATGACTTCAGCCAGAATGGCCTGCACCCGCAGGTACGCCCGTCCGAGCTGCCGTTCGAAGTCGAAGGCCAGCACCTGGTGCTGGTGGATGACGTGCTGATGAGCGGCCGCACCATCCGCGCGGCGCTCAACGAACTGTTCGACTATGGCCGCCCGGCCAGCGTCACCCTGGTCTGCCTGGTGGACCTGGATGCCGGCGAACTGCCAATCCGCCCGAATGTGGTCGGCGCCACCCTGTCGCTGGCCCCCGATGAACGGGTAAAATTGACCGGGCCCGCACCGCTCGCCCTCGAGCGCCAGGACCTCGCCTCCGCTTCCGCCCTTTAAGAGTCCCCCGCGATGACGCCAATCGACGCCAAGCGCCCGCTGCAGCTCAATGACCAGGGCCAGCTGCGCCACTTCCTCTCGCTTGACGGTTTGCCCCGCGAACTGCTCACCGAGATCCTCGACACCGCCGACTCCTTCCTGGAAGTCGGTGCCCGGGCCGTGAAAAAAGTCCCTTTGCTGCGCGGCAAGACCGTGTGCAACGTGTTCTTCGAGAACTCGACCCGTACCCGCACCACCTTCGAGCTGGCAGCCCAGCGCCTGTCTGCCGACGTGATCAGCCTGAATGTGTCGACGTCCTCGACCAGCAAGGGCGAGACCTTGTTCGACACCCTGCGCAACCTCGAAGCCATGGCCGCCGACATGTTCGTTGTGCGCCACTCCGACTCGGGGGCTGCGCATTTCATCGCCGAGCACGTGTGCCCGCACGTTGCCGTGATCAACGGTGGTGACGGCCGCCATGCGCACCCGACCCAGGGCATGCTCGACATGCTGACCATCCGTCGCCACAAGGGCAGCTTCGAGAACCTGTCGGTAGCGATCGTCGGCGATATCCTGCACTCGCGGGTAGCCCGCTCCGACATGCTGGCGCTCAAGGCCCTGGGTTGCCCGGACATTCGCGTGATCGGGCCGAAAACCCTGATCCCGGTCGGTATCGAGCAGTACGGCGTGAAGGTCTATACCGACCTCGCCGAGGGCCTGAAGGATGTCGACGTGGTGATCATGCTGCGCCTGCAGCGTGAGCGCATGGCCGGTGGCCTGCTGCCCAGCGAAGGCGAGTTCTACCGCCTGTTCGGCCTGACCACCGCCCGCCTGGCCGGGGCCAAGCCGGATGCCATCGTCATGCACCCAGGCCCGATCAACCGAGGCGTGGAGATTGAGTCGGCGGTGGCCGACGGCAAGCATTCGGTGATCCTCAACCAGGTTACCTACGGCATCGCTGTACGCATGGCAGTGCTGTCCATGGCCATGAGCGGGCAAAACGCGCAACGTCAATTCGACCAGGAGAACGCCCAGTGACCATCAGCATTCTTGGCGCCCGGGTCATCGACCCCAACAGCGGCCTGGACCAGGTCACCGACCTGCACCTGGACGGTGGCCGCATTGCTGCCATCGGCGCCGCCCCGGCCGGTTTCAGCGCCAGCCGCACGATCCAGGCGCAAGGCCTGGTTGCAGCGCCTGGCCTGGTCGACCTTGGCGTGTCCCTGCGCGAACCGGGCTTTAGCCGCAAAGGCAACATCGCCAGCGAAACCCGCGCAGCCGTGGCCGGCGGCGTGACCAGCCTGTGCTGCCCACCGCAAACCAAGCCGGTGCTGGACACCTCGGCCGTGGCCGAGCTGATTCTCGACCGTGCCCGCGAAGCGGCCAACAGCAAGGTCTACCCGATCGGCGCCCTGACCAAGGGCCTGGAAGGCGAGCAACTGGCGGAACTGGTGGCCCTGCGTGACACCGGTTGCGTGGCATTCGGCAACGGCCTGAAGGAAATCCCCAACAACCGTACCTTGGCCCGCGCCCTGGAGTATGCCGCCACCTTCGACCTGACGGTGGTGTTCCATTCCCAGGACCGCGACCTGGCCCAGGGCGGCCTGGCCCACGAAGGCGCCATGGCCAGTTTCCTTGGCTTGCCGGGCATTCCGGAAAGTGCCGAAACCGTGGCCTTGGCGCGCAACCTGCTGCTGGTCGAGCAGAGCGGCGTGCGCGCGCACTTCAGCCAGATCACCAGCGCCCGTGGCGCGCGGCTGATCGCCCAGGCCCAGGCACTTGGCCTGCCGGTAACCGCTGACGTGGCGCTGTACCAGCTGATTCTCACCGACGAGTCGCTGCGCGAGTTCTCCAGCCTGTACCACGTGCAGCCACCGCTGCGTACTGCTGCTGACCGTGACGGCCTGCGTGAAGCGGTCAAGTCTGGCGTGATCCAGGCGATTTCCAGCCACCACCAGCCGCACGAACGCGATGCCAAGCTGGCCCCTTTCGGTGCTACCGAACCGGGTATCAGCAGCGTCGAGTTGCTGCTGCCGCTGGCCATGACCCTGGTGCAGGACGGCCTGCTCGACCTGCCCACCCTGCTCGCCCGCCTGAGCAGCGGCCCGGCTGCCGCCCTGCGCCTGCCTGCCGGTGAGTTGAAAGCAGGCGGCGCGGCCGACCTGGTGCTGTTCGACCCGCAAGCCTCGACCGTTGCCGGCGAGCAATGGCTGTCGCGGGGTGAGAACTGCCCGTTCATCGGCCACTGCCTGCCGGGTGCGGTGCGTTATACCTTGGTCGATGGGCACGTTTGCCATGAGGCCTGAGTAACCCTTTTCGCGGGCACGCCCGCTCCCACAGGGTGAACTGCGCCCCTGACGTT
>NZ_AEWE02000158.1:0-8347 GCF_000190455.2 Pseudomonas sp. TJI-51 | reverse complement strand
ATCTCCCACAGGTACAGCGCCACCCTCAGGCCCTGTGAAATCCTTGTGGGATCTGGCTTGCCGGCGATGAAGCCGACGCCGGTCAGCGACGAGCGCCGCGCACCCCTTCCGCCAGTGCCGAGCACAGGCTCAACACATCGCTCACCGCCTGTTCGGCCGTGTTGGCCTGGGCAATCTTGTCGACCAGCGCCGAGCCCACTACCACGCCATCGGCCAGCCGGGCGATGTTCGCCGCCTGCTCTGGGGTGCGAATGCCGAAGCCAACGCTGATCGGCAGGTCGGTATGCCGACGCAGGCGGGCAATGGCTTCGGTCACGTGCTCGGTGGTCGCCGAGCCGGCCCCGGTCACACCGGCCACGGACACGTAGTAGACGAACCCGGAGCTGCGCGCCAGCACGCGCGGCAGGCGCGCGTCGTCGGTGGTCGGGGTGGTCAGGCGGATGAAGTCGATACCCGCAGCCTGGGCCGGGGTCGCCAGTTCTGCATCGTGCTCTGGCGGCAGGTCGACAATGATCAGGCCATCGACGCCAGCCTGCTTGGCTTCATTCACGAACGCTTCCACGCCAAAACGGTGGATCGGGTTGTAGTAGCCCATCAGCACGATCGGCGTGGTGTGGTTGTCCACACGGAATTCACGAACCATCTGCAGGGTCTTGGCCAGGTTCTGGCCCGCTTCCAACGCGCGCAGGGTAGCGAGCTGGATGGCTACGCCATCGGCCATTGGGTCGGTGAATGGCATGCCCAGTTCGATCACATCGGCGCCCGCAGCAGGCAGGCCCTTGAGGATCTGCAGCGAGGCGTCATAGCCCGGGTCGCCTGCGGTAACGAAGGTGACCAGTGCCGAGCGGCCTTCGGCTTTCAACTCGGCGAAGCGTTGTTCTAGACGGCTCATGCCTGTTTCTCCTGGGTGGCCATGTGGCTCATGACGGTTTGCATGTCTTTGTCGCCGCGGCCCGACAGGCAGATCACCATCAGGTGGTCCTTGGGCAACTGCGGGGCGCGCTTGATTGCCTCGGCCAGGGCGTGAGCGCTTTCCAGGGCCGGGATGATGCCCTCCAGGCGGCACGTGGCGTGGAAGGCATCCAGTGCTTCGTCATCGGTGATGCTGACGTATTCAACGCGCTTCACCTCATGCAGGTAGGCATGCTCGGGGCCGATGCCCGGGTAGTCGAGGCCGGCCGAAATCGAGTGAGCGTCGGTAATCTGGCCGTCATCGTTCTGCAACAGATAGGTGCGGTTGCCGTGCAGTACGCCGGGCACACCGCCGTTCAGGCTGGCAGCATGCTTGTCGGTGTGCACACCGTGGCCGCCGGCTTCAACGCCGATGATCTGTACGCTTGGCTCTTCGAGGAACTCATGGAATAGGCCCATGGCGTTGGAGCCACCCCCCACGCAGGCGACCAGGCTGTCCGGCAGGCGGCCTTCCTTTTCCTGCAACTGGGCGCGGGTTTCCTTGCCGATGATCGACTGGAAGTCGCGGACCATTGCCGGGTATGGGTGCGGGCCCGCCACGGTGCCGATCAGGTAGAACGTGTCGTCGACGTTGGTCACCCAGTCGCGCAGCGCTTCGTTCATGGCGTCCTTGAGGGTGCCGGTGCCCGCGGTAACCGGAACGATCTCGGCGCCCAGCAGCTTCATGCGGAACACGTTGGCCTGCTGGCGTTCGATATCGGTGGCGCCCATGTAGATCACGCAAGGCAGGCCGAAGCGCGCAGCGACGGTGGCGGTCGCCACGCCGTGCATGCCGGCGCCGGTTTCGGCGATCAGGCGTTTCTTGCCCATGCGCTTGGCCAGCAGCACCTGGCCGATGCAGTTGTTCACCTTATGCGCGCCGGTGTGGTTGAGCTCTTCACGCTTGAAGAAGATCTTGGCGCCGCCGCAGTGTTCGGTCAGGCGCTCGGCGAAGTACAGCGGGTTGGGGCGGCCGATGTAGTCGCGCTGGAAATAGGCCAGCTCTTCAAGGAATTGCGGGTCGGCCTTGGCCGCTTCGTATTCCCGGGCCAGGTCCAGCACCAGTGGCATGAGGGTTTCGGCCACATAGCGGCCGCCGAACGAGCCGAACAGGCCATTGGCGTCGGGGCCGGGGCGGTATTGGGACTGGGTCATGGGGCGCTCCAGGGCGTAAGCAATGAATGATGGGCTTTACTCTAACCACGACAGGCCCGGCTGAAAACCGATAAGATTGCGTAAACTTGTCAGGAAAACTCACAGGTAATGGCTCACGATCTCCCTCCCCTCAATGCCCTGCGTGCTTTCGAGGCCACTGCCAGGCTTAACAGTGTCAGCCAGGCGGCCGAGGCGTTGCACGTTACCCATGGTGCCGTGAGCCGGCAGATCAAGGTGCTTGAGGAGCATCTGGGGGTGGCGTTGTTCGTCAAGGACGGGCGTGGCATCAAACTCACAGATGCCGGGCTGCGACTGCGCGATGCCAGTGGCGAGGCGTTCGACCGCTTGCGCAGTGCATGTGCCGAACTGAGCCGCGACACCCGCGAGGCCCCGTTCGTACTGGGTTGCTCAGGCAGCCTGCTGGCGCGCTGGTTCATCCCGCGGTTGGGGCGTTTGCAGGCAGACCTGCCAGAGCTGCGCCTGCACCTTTCAGCCGGTGAGGGTGACCTTGATCCAAGGCGGCCAGGGCTGGATGCGCTATTGGTGTATGCCGAGCCCCCGTGGCCGGCAGACATGCAGGTGCATGTGTTGGCCGAGGAGCGAATCGGCCCGGTGCTGAGCCCGCACTTCTCCGGTTACCAGCGCTTGCAGGGGGCGCCAGCCAAAGCTTTGCTCGAAGAAGCCGTGTTGCACACCACCTCGCGCCCACAGGCTTGGCCGACCTGGGCGGCGCAGCAGGGCCTGGAGCCGGCTGCCATGCACTACGGGCAGGCTTTCGAGCACTTGTATTACCTGTTAGAAGCTGCGGTGGCGGGACTGGGCGTGGCGATCGCGCCGCAACCCCTAGTTGCCGATGACCTGCGGGCGGGCCGCCTGAGTGCGCCGTGGGGCTTTTCACCGACCCCGGCGGCGTTGGCGCTGTGGGTACCTCGGCGCGCCGCTGACGGGCGCGCCGAGCAACTGGCGCAATGGTTGCGGGCAGAACTGCTAGGGCAGAGCGCTTAGTTGCGCTTGCACAGCAGGTAAGCTGCCAGCAAGCCCAGGGCGCCGATGGCTACACCGGCAGTGGTGTACGGGTGCTCCTGGGCATAGTCGCGGGTGGCGATGCCGGTCTGGCGGGTACGCTCCTTGACTTCCTCATAGGCATCGCTCAGCAGGCTGCGCGAATGGCGCAGGGCACTCTCGGCGTTGCTGCGCATGGCCTTGACTGATTTCTGGGTTTCTTCGGAGGCATCGTGCTTCAGGCTTTCCAGGCTTTTCAGCAGGCTTTCGATCTCTGCTTCCATGCTTTCCAGGGATGTTTTACGCAGCGAATTGCGGGGCATGTTGACTCTCCTTTGCAGTATGGACTCTATGAACTGCGACCCTTGGGCTGCACGAAAGTGCGATCGAACTTTCGCCCCTGATGACAGCTCGCAGGTAAACCAGGCTCGCACTGCCAGGCTGAATATCACTGTTACCCAAGGAGAGCGCTCATGACCGATCATCACACCTACAAGAAGGTCGAACTGGTGGGGTCTTCGCCTACCAGTATCGAAGATGCGATCAACAATGCCCTGGCCGAAGCCGGCCAGAGCATCAAGCACATGGAGTGGTTCGAGGTGGCCGAGACCCGTGGCCATATTCGCGACAACAAGGTCGCGCACTTCCAGGTGACGTTGAAGGTGGGCTTCCGTATCGCCAATAGCTGAAACACAGCCAAGCTGGAACAGGTTGCACTGATGGGGTATTAGGAACAGGGCGCCCTGGTTGGCGCCCCTTTCTGGTTTCATCTGCACAAGGGATGCAAGTGATGAACAAACTGATACTGGCGCTGGGCCTGATGATGCTGGCCGGTGGCGCGATGGCGGCGGGCAAACCCTGCGAGGAGCTGAAAGCGGAAATTGCCGCCAAGCTCGATGCCAAGGGGGTTGTTGGCTACAAGCTGGAGATCGTCGAAAAGGGCGACCCGGCGGGCAAGGTGATCGGCAGCTGCGAAGGCGGCACCAAGGAAATCGTCTACCGCCGCGGCTGACGCGGTGGCCCCTTCGCGGAGGCACTCGCGAAGGGGTTCACTCGCTCTTCAAAGCCTGCGCCAGCAGCTCATAAGCGCGGATACGGTCTGCATGCTCGTACAGGTCACAGGTGAACATCAGCTCGTCCGCCCCGGTTTGCTCCAGCAACACCTCCACTTTGGCGCGCACTTTCTGCGGGCTGCCGATCATCGCCAACCCCAGGAAGCTGCCTACCGCATCGCGTTCATGGGGCAGCCATAAGCCGTCCATGCTGGGTACCGGGGGTTTCTGCATCAGGCTCTGCCCGCGAATCAGCGCCAGAATGCGCTGGTACACCGAAGTGGCCAGATATTCGGCCTGTTCATCGGTTTCGGCAACCACCATGGGAATGCCCAGCATCACATAGGGTTTGTCCAGCGTGGTGGACGGTTTGAAGTGGTTGCGATACACGCGGATTGCCTCGTGCATGTAACGCGGCGCGAAGTGCGAGGCGAAGGCATAGGGCATGCCGCGCATACCGGCCAGTTGCGCGCTGAACAGGCTGGAGCCCAGCAGCCACATGGGCACATCGGTGTCGTGGCCAGGCACAGCGATCACTTTTTGATCATCGGTTCGGGGGCCAAGGTAGCGTGACAGCTCTTCGACATCGTCCGGGAAATCGTCCGGGCCACCTGCGCGGTCTCGGCGCAAGGCGTATGCAGTCATCTGGTCGGAGCCTGGCGCACGGCCAAGGCCGAGGTCGATGCGCCCCGGGTACAGGCTGGCGAGGGTGCCGAACTGCTCGGCGATCACCAACGGCGCATGGTTGGGCAGCATGACCCCGCCGGAGCCTACGCGAATGCTCGAAGTGCCCCCGGCGAGGTAGCCGATAAGCACCGAGGTTGCCGAGCTGGCGATGCCGTCCATGTTGTGGTGTTCGGCCACCCAGAAGCGGTTGTAGCCCAAGCGTTCGACATGCTGCGCCAGGTCCAGGGAGTTGCGCAGCGACTGCGCCGGGCCGGCATCGGCGCGAACGGGCACAAGGTCGAGGGTGGAAATCTTCAGGTCACGTAGCTGCGTCATGGGGCCTCCGCAAGAATGATTGGCCAGAGGCCTTTATGACTCTGTATGGGCGTAATCGTTGGATTCAATGGGGGTGCGCAATTGCTCTGAACTTGCCGGGCGTACCGGACCTCTGAACCCATAGGCACGTAACCGAGTGACAAGGAGGCATCATGAAGAAGACAGCATCGGCGATCTGGCAAGGTGGTTTGAAGGACGGCAAAGGCCTGCTTTCAACCGAAAGCGGCGCCCTCAAGCAGAACCCTTATGGCTTCAACACCCGTTTCGAGGACACGCCGGGTACCAACCCAGAGGAACTGATCGGTGCGGCGCATGCGGGCTGCTTCTCGATGGCGCTGTCGATGATGCTCGGCGAGGCCGGGCTCACCCCGGACCGGATCGACACGGCGGCGGAAGTCACCCTCGACAAGCAGCCTGATGGTTTTGCCATTACCGCTGTACACCTGGTGTTGCGAGCCAAGGTGCCAGGCGCCAGCGAGGCGCAGTTCATGGAAATTGCCAACAAGGCCAAAGCAGGCTGCCCGGTGTCGAAGGTGCTCAACGCCAAGATCAGCCTGGATGCGGCGTTGGTGGGCTGAAGCGGCGCAACGATGGCAGTTTGCTGTAGTCTAACCAACGTCGGCAGCAATACTGCCTTTTCAGGAGCCGTTCCATGATTCGCGTAGCAATCGCCGTGTTCGCTTCGCTGGTCGCCACGTCTGCGCTGGCGGCGGTCAAGCCGTGCGAGGAACTGAAAGCCGAGATCGAGGCCAAGATCCAGGCCCAAGGGGTGGCTTCGTACACCCTGGAGATCGTGCCTAACAGTGAGGTCCAGGACCCGAATATGGTGGTCGGGACGTGCGATGGCGGGACCAAGAAGATCATTTACCAGAAGAATGATCGCTAGCGCTCGAGCATGAGTGGCCGCTTCGCGGCCCATTTGCGACAAAAGCCGCTTCCACAGGCCTCTGTAGGAGCGGCCTTGCGTCGCGATGGGCTGCGCAGCAGCCCCTGACTCGCAGCCCCCCTACCGGCAGCACCCCCTACCCGCACACCCCCGCCTACGGAATACAGAACACATCGCTAGGCTCATTCACCAGCACCGTGCGGCTGGCGTCATACAGCAATACCTGCGGCTCCATTACCGGCGCCCGCGCCTCCAGGCGATAACGTTCCCCAGCCTTGAAGTCATCGAAGCGCACAGTCAGGTAACAGGTACGGTCCCTGGGGTCGGTCAGCATCCCGCCAGAGTAGATCTCGTAATCGAAGCGCACGACCAGCTCATGCTTGCCGGGGGTTACCTGAAAGTATCGGCCGTCGTCCAGGCGCTTCCCGTCAAGGCGGTCGGCCATGATTACCCGGCCGGGGGTCATGGTGTACAAGTCGACCCAGGCTTGCTTGGGGTCGACCGGCGGCAAGGGGCTGGCGCAAGCCCCCAGTGCACTGAGGGCGATCAGCATCATGGGCTGGCGCATGGCAAAGCTCCCACTTGCGATTGGCACGTTAACAGCATAGCGCCGTTTGCGTGGTTAGGTGTGCTGGCAGCCCGCTGGGAGGCCCTGGCCCAGCAGTTTTTGTTGCTGGTCATACAACTTCACCCACGGGCGGAAGCCGATGCTCCCGGCCTGCAGCTGATAGCGTTGCCCGGCGTTGAAGTCTTTGAACGCCAGCTTTACCTGGCAATCTCGCCACAGGGGTTGGTCGACCGGGCCGATGTTGCTGGGGTTGACCGGAAACTGGTAGCGCACGGTCAACTCATGGCTGCCGGGTTGGACTTCGAAGTACCGGTTGTCGGCCCAATCGCGCTCATCGACCTGCACCGCGTGCAACGAGGTGTTGTCGTAGGGCGTGAGGTCGATCCAGGCCTGGTTCGGGTCTGGGTCTGGCAGCGTTGAACAGGCAGATAACAGCAACAGTGAACTGGCGACCCACAATGCACGCATGGCGAAACTCCCCCGTGGCGAGATAGTCTTGGAGCGAATCGGCCTTGAGCGAGTCAGACAGTCCCGATGCTTCGACTTTTTCTTATTCAGCGCTCAGGCCCTGGGCCACTCGACCGCGTTTTCACCCGTTTGGTTCCGCTGCTGGCGGTGCTTCTGCTGAGCGGTTGCAGCAGTGCGGCCTATTACGGCCAGCTTGCGCAAGGCCAGTGGCAACTGCTGCGCGCGCGGCAACCGGTGGAACAGGTGGTCGCCGACCCTGCTACCCCTCCCCTGTTACGGGCGCGCCTGCAACGGGCGGAACAGGCGCGGGCGTTTGCCAGCCAGCAGCTGAAGCTGCCGGATAACCGCAGCTACCGGGTATACGCCGACCTTGGGCGCCCCTATGTGGTTTGGAATGTTTTCGCCACGCCAGAGCTCTCACTGCAACCGGTGACCCACTGTTTTCCGATAGCGGGTTGCGTGGCGTACCGCGGCTACTACCAGCAAGGTGCAGCGCGTGGCGCGGCAGCGTTGATGCGTGAGGAAGGGCTGGATGTGTACGTGGGCGGGGTGGAGGCCTATTCCACCTTGGGCTGGTTCGACGACCCTATTCTGTCGTCGATGGTGGGCTGGGGTGACGAACGCCTGGCGACCTTGATCTTTCACGAGCTGGCGCACCAGCGCTTTTACGTGCAGGACGACACCGAGTTCAACGAGTCCTTTGCCTCGTTCGTCGAACAGGAAGGCACCCGGCAATGGCGCGCGGCGCGCGGGCTGGCTGCGGTGGGTGGCGATCAGGGGCAGCAGCGGGAGCAGTTTATCCAACTGGTGCTGGCCAGCCGCGAGCGGTTGCAGGCGATTTACGCCGGGCCGCTGGATGATGCGCACAAGCGCCAGGCCAAGCGGGCGGAGTTCGCGCGGCTCAGGCGTGACTACCAGCAGGTGCGGGACAGCCAGTGGGGCGGCGACAAGCGCTTTGACGCCTGGGTGTACGCGCCCATGAACAATGCCAAGCTGTTGCCGTTCGGGCTGTATGACCAGTGGGTGCCGGCGTTTGCGGCGGTGTTTCGCGCGGTTGACGGGGATTGGGGGCGGTTCTATGAACGGGTTGAGCAGTTGGGGAGGTTGCCCATTGCTGAAAGGAAGGCGGCGTTGCAGAAGTTGATGGCTGGCCGGTGAGACTTTGGGGCGGCGTTGCGGCCCATCGTCGGCAAGCCAACTCCCACGGGGGTCGCATCAGGGCAGACAGGTGTTTGCCACAAGGTATGCAGCGCCTGTTAGAGC
>NZ_AEWE02000157.1:0-5366 GCF_000190455.2 Pseudomonas sp. TJI-51 | reverse complement strand
TTGGGCTGCAGCGACACGGCATCATAGCCGGTAGCAGCGCACAACATTGCTTCCAGCTCGGTGGTCATCTGCAGGTAGCCCTGGCTTTGCTCGGCCGGCGCAAAGGGGTGCAGGTTGCCGAACTCGGCCCAGGTCACCGGGATCATTTCGCTGGCTGCGTTCAGCTTCATGGTGCAGGAGCCCAGCGGGATCATGCTGCGGTCCAGCGCCAGGTCCTTGTCGGCCAGGCGGCGCAGGTAGCGCATCAGTTCGGTTTCGCTGTGGTAGCGGTTGAATACCGGGTGTTCGAGGATGGCCGACTGGCGCAGCAGGGCCGCGGGCAGCAGCCAACCGGTGCTGGCAGCCAGCGCGGCGAAGTCAGGCAGGGGCTGGTTGCCGGCGAACAGTTGCCACAGGGCCTGCACGTCAGCCTGGGTGCTGGTTTCGTCCAGCGACAGGCCCAGGTGGGCGGCGTCGACCTGGCGCAGGTTGATACCTTGGGCGCGGGCCTGCTCATGCAGGCTGGCAGTGGCGGTGCCGGTGGCCAGGGTCAAGGTGTCGAAGGCTGTTGCACCGACCACTTGCAAACCCAGGCGGTTCAGGCCGGCTGCCAGAACCGCGGTCAGCGCATGGGTGCGCTCGGCGATGCGCTTGAGGCCGGCCGGGCCGTGGTACACGGCGTACATGCTGGCGATATTGGCCAGCAGCACCTGGGCGGTGCAAATGTTGCTGGTGGCCTTCTCGCGGCGGATGTGCTGCTCGCGGGTTTGCATGGCCAGGCGCAGGGCGGTCTTGCCGAAGCGATCGATCGACACGCCGACCAGCCGGCCTGGCATGTCGCGCTTGAAGGCGTCACGGGTGGCGAAGTAGGCCGCGTGTGGGCCGCCGAAGCCCAGGGGCACGCCAAAACGCTGGGCGCTGCCGATGGCCACGTCGGCATCGAACTCACCCGGTGGGGTCAGCAGGGTCAGGGCCAGCAGGTCTGCTGCCACGGCGACCAGCGCGTTGGCGGCATGGAAGCGCTGCACCACTTCACGGTAGTCGAACACCTCGCCATTGCTGGCCGGGTATTGCAGCAGCGCGCCGAAGAAGGCACTGGCATCGCCCAGCTCGCGTTCGTCGCCGACCACCACGTCGATGCCCAACGGCTCGGCGCGGGTGCGCAGTACGTCCAGGGTTTGCGGGTGGCAGTGCACCGACGCGAAGAAGCTGTGGCTGGTCTTGTTCTTCGAAAGGCGCTTGCAGAAGGTCATGGCCTCGGCTGCGGCGGTCGCTTCGTCGAGCAGCGAAGCGTTGGCGATCGGCAGGCCGGTGAGGTCGCTGATCAGGGTCTGGAAGTTCAGCAACGCTTCCAGGCGGCCCTGGGAGATTTCCGGCTGGTAGGGCGTGTAGGCGGTGTACCAGGCCGGGTTTTCCAGCAGGTTTCGCAGGATGGGGGCCGGGGTGTGGGTGTTGTAGTAGCCCTGGCCGATGAAGCTCTTGAACAGCTGGTTCTTGCCGGCGATGGCCTTGAGTGCTGCCAGCGCGTCGGCTTCACTCTGGCCGTCGTGCGCGCCGAGCACGCTGGTGCCCTTGATGCTGTCGGGGATGACCGCCGCGGTCATGGCGTCCAGCGATTCGAAACCGAGGGCGGCGAGCATGGCCTGCTCGTCGGCGGTGCGCGGGCCGATGTGCCGGGCGATGAATTCGTTGGCGGTGCTGAGGTTGATGGTCATGGCGCAGTCCTCAGGCTTCAGCGTTGGCTTTGATCAGGCGGTCATAGGCGTCCTGGTCGAGCAGGGCGCTGACTTCGCTGATGTTGGCCGGGGTGAAGCGGAAGAACCAGCCTTCGCCCATGGGGTCTTCGTTGACCAGCTCCGGGCTTGAGTCGAGCTGTGCGTTGACTGCAACCACCTCGCCGGTCAGGGGCATGTATACGCCGCTGGCAGCTTTCACCGACTCGACGGTGGATGCTTCGCTGCCTTTCTCGTACTGCTGCAACTCGGGCAGTTGCACAAACACCACATCGCCAAGGGCGTTCTGGGCGAAGGCGGTGATGCCCACGGTGACACTGCCGTCGGCTTCGACGCGCAGCCATTCGTGATCTTCGGTGAAACGCAACTCGCTCATGCGGAATCCTCGGGCGTTGGGCGCGGTGTGCCCGCGCTCTTGGGTCGGGATTCCCATAGCAATAATGCGGCCAATTTCAAAAAAGGCTTATAAAACAATAAGTTAAATTTTTACTGAGGCGCTCGATTTTTGGCGGTGGAACGAAAACGCTACATTGCACGCGGGGTGAAAAAGCGTTTCTCTATCAAACCCTTGTATAACCGCATGCGCACACCCATGTAGCGTTTTCGATACGGTGTAATCAAAGCGTTACAGTGCCGCGGCGTCTGTTTGGCACGTTACTGCCAACTCTTTAGTCGGGCGACGCCACAGGTACGGTAAAAGGCATCAACCTGCCATGAACAGCGGCAGTGCCAGATAGAGTTTGATCACGATGACATTGATGATGTCGATGAAGAATGCCCCCACCATGGGTACCACCAGAAAGGCAATGTTCGAAGCGCCGTAGCGCTGGGTCACTGCCTGCATGTTGGCAATGGCAGTGGGCGTGGCCCCCAGGCCAAATCCGCAATGGCCGGCAGCCAATACGGCAGCATCGTAATTGCGACCCATGACCCGGAACGTCACGAAAATTGCGAACAGCGCCATGACCAGTGTCTGTGCGGCCAATAATGCGAAGAACGGCAAGGCCAGCGCTGCCAGGTCCCATAGTTTGAGCGACATCAAGGCAATGGCCAGGAACAGCGACAAGCTGACATTGCCCAGTACCGAAACTTCCCGTTCGAACACACGGTAGAAGCCGAATGCGGATAGCCCATTGCGCAGCAATACACCCACGAACAGCACACACACAAACGTCGGCAGTTCGAATGCAGTTCCTTTGAGTGCGCCATTGAGCAAAGAACCGGCAAGCAGGCTTACCGCAATCAGCGCCAGTGTTTCTACAAATGAAAACGATGTTATCAGGCGCTCTTTGTCAGGCCGCTCGAAACCCTGGGGCAGTTGCGGCAGTTCCTCATCGGCCCCCGGCGTTTTCACCCGCTTGATCAGCAGCCGGGCAACCGGCCCGCCAATCAGGCCGCCCAGCACCAGCCCGAAGGTGGCCGAGGCCATCGCCAGTTCCGCAGCCGAGGCCAGGCCGAACTTTTCGCTGAACGTGGCGCCCCAGGCGGCGCCGGTGCCGTGGCCGCCGGACAGGGTGATCGAACCGGCCAGCAGGCCCATCAAAGGGTCCAGCCCCAATGCCGAGGCCAGGCCGATGCCCATGGCGTTCTGCACCAGCAACAGGCTAGTGACCACCAGCAGGAAGACCACCACCACACGGCCGCCTTTTTTCAGGCTGGCAAAGTCTGCGCTCAAGCCGATGGTGGCGAAGAAGGCCAGCATCAAGGGTGTTTGCAGTGAGGTATCGAACTGCACCTGCACATCGAAACTGCGCAACGCCAGCAGGGCAAAGGCGACGACCAGGCCACCGGCAACGGGTTCCGGAATATTGTAGACGCGCAACAAACCAATCCTTGCAACCAGCCCGCGCCCCAATAACAGGACGAGAGAGGCGGCTACAAGTGTCCCGTAAAAATCGAGTTCAAACATCAGGTGCTCTCGTTATATCCAGTAGCGAACCACGCTCCGCACTTGGGCGGATCAGTGGGATGACAAGTGGCAATACACCGTCACCATTCTACGAGGCATATGTGGGAGAGTATCTTTCACGCGCGTAGGAAAGGTCTGAACAACTAACAGGTTATTGCAACGACTATCAGCCTTTGCCGGGTATTCCATATTTACGCAAGCGCTGGGCAATGGCGGTGTGCGAAGTGTGCAAGCGCGCAGCCAGTTGCCGGGTGGAGGGGTAGCTGGCGTACAGACGTTGCAGCAGCTCACGCTCGAAATCGCCCACGGCTTGCTCCAGGCTGGCCACTTCGCCATCTTGCCCGCGCGCCACCGAGGTGCCGGCAATGTCCAGGTCACCAATGTCCACCAGGTTGCTTTCGCAGATGGCCGCCGCACGGAAAATCACGTTCTGCAGTTGGCGCACGTTGCCCGGCCACGGGTTGGCCAGCAGCGCCGAATGGGTGGCCGGGGTCAACCGGCAGGCTGGGCGCTGGATCTGCGTGCAGGCCTGCTGCATGAAGAAGTGCGCCAGCATCAGGATGTCCTGGCCGCGGTCGCGCAGGGGCGGTACCTGCAGGTTGAGCACATTCAGGCGGTAGAACAGGTCTTCGCGGAAGCTGCCTTCGGCCACCATGCGCTCCAGGTCGCGGTGGGTGGCGCTGATGATGCGCACATCGACCTTCACTTCGCGGTCGCCGCCCACCCGGCGGAAGCTGCCGTCACTGAGGAAGCGCAGCAGCTTGGCCTGCAGGTACGGTGACATTTCGCCGATCTCATCCAGAAACACCGTGCCCTGGTTGGCCAGCTCCATCAGCCCCGGCTTGCCGCCGCGTTGCGCGCCGGTGAAGGCGCCGGGGGCGTAGCCGAACAGCTCGCTCTCGGCCAGGCTCTCGGGCAGGGCGGCGCAGTTCAGCGCCAGGAACGGTGCCGCCTGGCGGCTGCTGATGGCATGGCAGGCGCGGGCCACCAGCTCTTTGCCGGTGCCGGTTTCGCCATGCACCAGCAGCGGCGCATCGAGTGCGGCAACGCGCATGGCGCGTGCTTTGAGAGTACGGATGGCCGGTGACTCGCCCAGCAGGGCGTCGAAGCCCTCGGCGTGGTCGTGGTGCAGGGCCGACAGGCGTTCGCCCATGCGCGATGGCGGGTAAAGCGTCAGCAGGCCACCGGCGTTGGTAATGGGCATGGCATCGAGCAGCAGGCTGTGGCCGTTCAGTTGCATCTCGCGCATAGGCAGGTGGAAGTTGTTGTCCAGCAGCGCCTGCAGCAGCCCGGCGTCGCCGAACAGCTCGCCCACCGAGCGCCCGGCCGATTCGCGGCCGCATAGCTCGATCAGCGCCGGGTTGGCCAGCAACACCTTGCCGGCGCTGTCCACGGCCAGGACCGGGTCGCTCATCGCTGCCAGCAACGCATCCAGTTGCAGGTGCCGACGTTGCCCGGGAAGGATGTCGACCACGTCCACCGACTGTACCCCGTGCACTTCGAACAGTGCGTCGTGCAGCTCTTCGAGCACCGCGGGGCTGAGCGTCGGGGCGTCGATGTAGACGTTCGGCGGGACCATCTCCACGGCGTCCAGGTTGAGGTTGCGGGCACCGAGCAGGGCTAGCACTTCCTGAGTGATGCCGACGCGGTCGATGAAGCTGACGTGGATGCGCATGGGAACGTAGAGGGTGGTGGCCGGGGAGGGCGGTAGTATGCCTCAACATCGCCGGGGCCGCCTTGCGGCC
>NZ_AEWE02000156.1:26389-43087 GCF_000190455.2 Pseudomonas sp. TJI-51 | reverse complement strand
GCGTGCCCGCGAACAGGCCGCTACAGGCTCACATCGGCGGGGACTGGTCCGCAGGCTTGTCCTTGTTCACACCAGGCACATGCAGGTTGCCTTCGGCGACCTGGCCTTCGAGCTGCGGTTGGGTGACCCAGGTGAGGATGTCGTAGTAGCGGCGGGTGTTGGCCACGAAATGCACAGGCTCGCCACCGCGGGCATAGCCGTACTTGGTCTGCCGGTACCACTGTTTCTGCGACAGGCGCGGCAGCATCTTCTTCACGTCCAGCCACTTGTTCGGGTTGAGCTTTTCGCGCTTGGCCAGGGTACGGGCATCTTCCAGGTGGCCGCTGCCGACGTTGTAGGCAGCCAGGGCGAACCAGGTGCGGTCGGGCTCCTTGATGCTGTCGTCGAGCTCTTCCTTGATTTTCATGAAGTACTTGGCGCCCCCCTGGATGCTCTGCCGCGGGTCCAGGCGGTTGGATACGCCCATCGCCTGGGCGGTGCGCTGGGTCAGCATCATCAGGCCGCGTACGCCGGTCTTGGAGGTTACCTCCGGTTGCCACATCGATTCCTGGTAACCAATGGCGGCCAGCAGGCGCCAGTCCACCTGCTCGACCTTGGCGTAGCTCTTGAAGTGCTTCTCGTACTTGGGCAGGCGCTGCTGCAGATGCTGGGCGAAGGTGTAGGCGCCCACGTAGCCCAGAACATCGACATGGCCGTAGTAGCGGTCCTTCAAGCGCTGCAGGGTGCCGTTTTTCTGCGCCTTGTCGAGGAATTCATTGATTTCGTTGAGCAGGCTGTTGTCTTCACCGGCCGCGACTGCCCAGCGTTGATCACGGGTGTCGCCCACGTCGAAGGCAACCCGCACGTTGGGGAAGTACACCTGGTTCATCGCCAGTTCGTTGGAGTCGACCAGGGTCAGGTCGATCTGGCCTTCGTCGACCATGCGCAGCAGGTCGACCACCTCGACCGCATCGGACTCTTCATACTCCAGGCCTGGGTTCTGCTTTTTCAGCTCGGCCAGAAGGTCGGCATGGCTGCTGCCCTTGAGCACCATGATTTTCTTGCCGACCAGGCCCTTGGCGTCGGTCGGGCGTGGGCGGCCGTTGCGATAGACCACCTGCGGGGTGACTTCCAGGTAGGGGTGCGAGTATTTCACCTGCGCCTTGCGCCGTTCACTGCTGACCAGGCCGGCCGCGGCCAGCACCGGGCCGGCGGGTTTGCCGAGCGAATCATACAGTTCGTCGAGGTTGTCGGCGGTTTCGATCTGCAGTTTCACGCCGAGATCATCTGCGAAATGCTGGACAAGTTCGTACTCGAAACCGGTTTCGCCGTTGCGGTCCTGGAAGTAGGTGGCCGGGCTGTTGCGGGTGATCACGCGCAGCACGCCGTCCTCCTTCACGCGCTCGAGGGTGCTGGGTTTTTCAACGCAGGCACCGAGCAGCAGAAAGAGTCCGGTTGCGAGGAGCCATTTGGCGCAACGCTGGCGCAAAGCAGTGTGGGCGAACATAGCTTGCAGTATACGCAAAGGACCGGCGCAACCATATCTCGACAACTGTTAGGTTGTCTGGTAGCGGATTATGTGCTGCAAGCTTCAAGCTGCAAGCCACAAGAAATAGCAGCCGGGCAGGGCATGTTTTTTTCTTGTGGCTTGCAGCTTACGGCTTGTCGCTTTTTTTTGACCCCAAAGTCCGGTTCCGCCGCCCGGCAGCCATGGCTTAGAGCGGGTGCCGAAAGCCAACGATTTAGGCTAGAATGCACGGCCTCTAAGCACACCCCTTCCTGAGGCTGTCCCGACGATGTTGATCCTGCGCGGCGCTCCTGCCCTTTCTGCCTTTCGCCACGGTAAATTACTCGAGCAACTGAGCCAGAAAGTCCCCGCTGTTACTGGTTTGTATGCCGAATTTGCCCACTTCGCCGATGTTGAAGGCGAACTGACCGCCGACCAGCAGCAGGTGCTGGGCCGTCTGCTCAAGTACGGCCCGAGCGTGCCGGTACAGGAGCCGAGCGGCCGCCTGTTCCTGGTCGTACCGCGCCTGGGCACCATCTCGCCATGGGCCAGCAAGGCCAGCGACATCGCTCACAACTGCGGCCTGCAGGCAATCCAGCGCCTGGAGCGTGGTATCGCCTACTACGTTGCCGGCAACCTGAGCGACGCTGACGCCGCCCTGATCGCCGCCGAACTGCACGACCGCATGACCCAGCGCGTGCTCGGCCAGTTGGAGCAGGCCGCTGACATGTTCAGCCACGCCCAGCCCAAGCCGATGACCTCTGTCGATATCCTCGGCGGTGGCCGCGACGCGCTGGCCAAGGCCAACATCGACCTCGGCCTGGCCCTGGCCGAAGACGAAATCGACTACCTGGTCAATGCGTTCCAGGGCCTCAAGCGCAACCCGAACGACATCGAACTGATGATGTTCGCCCAGGCCAACTCCGAGCACTGCCGCCACAAGATCTTCAACGCCAGTTGGGACATCGACGGCCAGGCGCAGGAAAAAAGCCTGTTCGGCATGATCAAGAACACCTACCAGATGCACAACGAAGGTGTGCTGTCTGCGTACAAGGACAACGCCTCGGTGATCGTCGGCAACGTTGCCGGCCGCTTCTTCCCGAACCCTGAAACCCGCCAGTACGGCGCGGTGCAGGAGCCGGTGCACATCCTCATGAAGGTGGAAACCCACAACCACCCGACCGCCATCGCCCCGTTCTCCGGTGCGTCCACCGGCTCGGGTGGCGAAATCCGTGACGAAGGTGCTACTGGCCGAGGCGCCAAGCCCAAGGCGGGCCTGACCGGTTTCACCGTGTCCAACCTACGCATTCCGGGCTTCGAGCAGCCCTGGGAGCAGGCCTACGGCAAGCCAGAGCGCATCGTCGACGCCCTCGACATCATGATCGAAGGCCCATTGGGCGGTGCTGCTTTCAACAACGAATTCGGTCGCCCAGCGCTGACCGGCTACTTCCGTACCTTCGAGCAGGCCATCAACACCCCGCACGGTGAAGAAGTACGCGGTTACCACAAGCCGATCATGCTCGCAGGCGGCATGGGCAACATCCGTGAAGACCACGTGCAGAAGGGCGAGATCACGGTCGGCGCCAAGCTCATCGTGCTCGGCGGCCCGGCCATGCTGATCGGCCTGGGCGGCGGCGCTGCTTCGTCGGTGGCTACCGGCGCCAGCTCGGCTGACCTGGACTTCGCTTCGGTGCAGCGTGAAAACCCGGAAATGGAGCGCCGTTGCCAGGAGGTCATCGACCGTTGCTGGCAACTGGGCGATGCCAACCCTATCGCCTTCATTCACGACGTGGGCGCCGGCGGCATCTCCAACGCCTTCCCGGAGCTGGTCAACGACGGTGGCCGTGGTGGCCGCTTCGAGCTGCGCAACGTGCCCAACGACGAGCCGGGCATGGCCCCGCACGAAATCTGGAGCAACGAGTCGCAGGAGCGTTACGTGTTGGCCGTCAGCGCCGTCGACTTCGAGCGCTTCAAGGCCATTTGCGAGCGCGAGCGTTGCCCGTTTGCCGTGGTCGGTGAAGCCACCGAAGAAAAGCACCTGACCGTCAGCGACAGCCACTTCGGCAACACCCCGGTGGACATGCCCCTCGACGTGCTGCTGGGCAAGCCGCCGCGCATGCACCGTTCGGTCACCCGTGAAGCCGAGCTGGGCGATGATTTCGACCCAAGCGAGCTGGACCTGGACAGCGCCGTGCAGCGCGTGCTGAACCACCCGGCAGTGGCCAGCAAGAGCTTCCTGATCACCATCGGCGACCGCACCATCACCGGCCTGGTTGCCCGCGACCAGATGGTCGGCCCGTGGCAGGTTCCGGTTGCCGACTGCGCCGTCACGGCCACCAGCTTCGATGTGTACACCGGTGAAGCCATGGCCATGGGCGAGCGAACCCCGCTGGCCTTGCTGGACGCCCCGGCATCCGGCCGCATGGCCATTGGCGAAACGCTGACCAACCTGGCGGCATCGCGCATCGAGAAACTGTCCGACGTCAAGCTATCGGCCAACTGGATGTCCGCTGCCGGCCACCCAGGTGAGGACGCGCGCTTGTACGACACCGTCAAGGCGGTCGGCATGGAGCTGTGCCCGGAGCTGGGCATTACCATTCCGGTCGGCAAAGACTCCATGTCGATGAAAACCAAGTGGAGCGACGAGGGCGTCGAGAAGAGCGTGACCTCGCCGATGTCGCTGATCATCACCGGCTTCGCCCCGGTCACCGATATTCGCAAGACCTTGACCCCGCAACTGCGCATGGACAAGGGTGAAACCGACCTGATCCTGGTCGACCTCGGCCGCGGCAAGAACCGCATGGGCGCCTCGATCCTGGCCCAGACCTACGGCAAGATCGCGGCCCAGGCACCGGATGTCGACGACGCCGAAGACCTCAAGGCCTTCTTCGCCGTGATCCAGGGCCTGAACGAAGATGGTCACCTGCTGGCCTACCACGACCGTTCCGACGGCGGCCTGGCCGCCACCGTGCTGGAAATGGCCTTTGCCGGCCACTGCGGCCTGGACCTGCACCTCGACCCGCTGACCGACAGCAAGGCCGATGTGGCGGCCATTCTGTTCAACGAAGAGCTGGGGGCGGTCATTCAGGTTCGCCAGGACGCCACCCCCGACGTACTGGCACAGTTCAGCGCCGCTGGCCTGGGCGAAGGTTGCGTGGCGGTGATCGGCAAGCCGGTCAACAACGCCGAAGTGTCCATCAGCCTCAATGGCGAAGTGCTGTTCGACGACGACCGCCGCATGCTGCAGCGCCAGTGGGCCGAGACCAGCTACCAGATCCAGCGCCTGCGCGACAACGCCGACTGCGCCGACCAGGAATTCGACCTGCTGCTGGAGGAAGACAACCCGGGCCTGTCGGTCAAGCTGGGCTTCGACGTCAACGACGACATCGCCGCACCGTACATCAAGAAAGGCGTGCGCCCGCAAGTGGCCATCCTGCGTGAGCAGGGCGTCAACGGCCAGGTTGAAATGGCTGCAGCCTTCGACCGCGCCGGCTTCGCCGCCATCGACGTGCACATGAGCGATATCCTTGCCGGCCGCGTCGACTTCGAGGCCTTCAAGGGCCTGGTGGCCTGCGGTGGTTTCTCCTACGGTGACGTGCTGGGCGCCGGTGAGGGCTGGGCCAAGTCGGCGCTGTTCAACAGCCGCGCCCGTGATGCCTTCCAGGCCTTCTTCGAGCGTACCGACAGCTTCGCCTTGGGCGTGTGCAACGGTTGCCAGATGATGTCCAACCTGCACGAGCTGATCCCGGGCACCGAGCACTGGCCGCACTTCGTGCGCAACCGCTCGGAGCAGTTCGAGGCACGTGTGGCCATGGTCGAAGTGCAGAAGTCCAACTCGATCTTCCTGCAAGGCATGGCCGGTTCGCGCATGCCGATCGCCATCGCCCACGGTGAAGGCCATGCCGAGTTCGCCAGCGAAGAAGCGCTGCTGGCCGCCGACATGTCCGGTTGCGTGGCCCTGCGCTATGTCGATAACCACGGCAAGGTCACCGAAGCCTACCCGGCCAACCCGAACGGCTCACCGCGCGGTATCACCGGCCTCACCAGCCGCGACGGTCGCGTGACCATCATGATGCCGCACCCGGAGCGTGTGTTCCGCGCGGTGCAGAACTCCTGGCGCCCTGACGAGTGGCACGAAGATGCCGCGCTGATGCGCATGTTCCGCAATGCGCGGGTGTGGGTGAACTAAGGCGTGTACAAGCTCGCCTTCTTCGTCCCCGCCAGCCATGTCGACGTGGTCAAGGCCGCTGTGTTCGCCGCTGGTGGCGGGCGCATCGGCGACTATGACCACTGCGCTTGGCAAACCCTGGGCCAGGGCCAGTTTCGCCCGCTGGACGGCAGCCAGCCGTTTCTCGGGCAAACTGGCCGGGTCGAGGTGGTGGAAGAGTGGAAGGTGGAGCTGGTGGTGGCAGACGAGCTGGTAGCCCAGGTCGTCGCTGCGCTCAAGCAAAGCCACCCGTACGAGGCGCCAGCCTATGAGGTGTGGCGGCTCGCCGAGTTCTAGACCGCATCAGGGCTATTCGCGGGCACGCCCGCTCCCACAGGGGTTACACAACTTGTGGGAGCGGGCGTGCCCGCGAACAGGCCAGTAAAGCCAGCGCAAGGCTGGCTGTACCACACCGGTCAGACGGTGCCGATCTCCCCGCCATCAACCCGCTGAATCACCACCGTCGCAGCCCGCGGCCGTACCTTGGTACCCGCTGGCGTCACATCCGTAGCGTTGTCGGTGCATGGCCAGTTCCCTGGGTGCTGAATGTTGACGAACAGCGTCTTGTTGTCCGGGGTAAAGGTAATCCCGGTCACTTCGCAACCATTCGGGCCAACGAAGAAGCGCCGCAGGTCCACCTGGTTCTGCGCGTTCACCGGCACCTGTTTGCCGCTGGCGTCCACCAGGTTGGTGGGGATCACCGCCAGTAGCTGGTCGTTGGTGTAGTCGGTGACAGTGCTTTCGCCGTTGTCGGTCTCGAACCACAGCACGCCACGGCTATCGAAGCTCATGCCATCCGGGCTGGCGAACTGGTTCAGTTCGGTGAGGCCGGAGCGGTTGATGTCGGCGGTGCCGGCCGCGTTGGCGCCAAACACGAAGATGTCCCAGGCGAAGCTCAACTGGTCGTCGCTGTCGTGCCAGCGGATGATATGGCCATGGCGGTTCGGCCCGCGCGGGTTGGCGGCATCGGCTTTCTCCGGGGTGCGCGCACTGTTGTTGGTCAGGGTCAGGTACACGTCGCCGTTCAGCGGGTTGACCGTGGTCCACTCCGGGCGGTCCATTGGCGTTGCGCCCACGGCATCGCCGGCACCCCGGGTGTTGAGCAGGATGCCCGGCAGGTCACCGTACAGCGCGCCCAAGGTGCCCCCGCCAGTGGTGGGGGTAGTCACGTCCAGCAGCAGCCAGACGCCAGTGCCGTCGGCATTGAAGCGGGCGACGTACAGCTTGCCTTGGTCCAGGTACTTGGCACCAGTGGCCAGTCGGTCGGCCGGGTTGGCATCGGCGGCATCCCACACGGCGCTGGACACCCACTTGTACACGTATTCGTTGTTGGAGTCGTCACCCATGTACCACACCAGTGGCTTGCCCGGCACCGGCAGGCCCGGGGCGCAGCCTTCGTGGCGGAAGCGGCCCAGTGCGGTACGTTTGGTGGCGAGGGTGCTGCTGTCGTAAGGGTCGATCTCGACGATGTAGCCGTAGGTGCTGGCTTCGTTGCGGTAGTCGTCGGTGGCGCTGGCGCCCTTGGCGGTCACGTCGAAACGGGCGAACTCGTCGGCTTCCTCGCCGGCGTCGCCGGCTGCACTTTCCCATTTGAACTGGCCGCTGGAAGTGCCCACGCCAATGCGCTGCTGGTCTTCAGGGCGGGTGCCCTTGTTGACGAAAATGCCTGGCCAGTTTTCTTCACAGGTGAGGTAGGTGCCCCAAGGCGTATAGCCGTTGCCGCAGTTGTTGTTGGTGCCTCGGCAGTGGGTGCCGGCGGGGGAGTACTTGGTCTTGACGTGTTCGGTGCCACGCAGCGGGCCGCTGATGGCCATGCGCGATGCGGTGGTGAAGCGGCGGTTGAGCGGGTCGTTGTCGACCACCTGCCAGCGGCCATCGGTTTTCTGCAAGCGCACCACGCCAGCGCCGTGGGCGTTGATTTCCTTGCGCACTTCTTCGGCCGGGCGTTTGCCATTGATATCGGTCGTTGGGCCGGCCGGGTGCAGGGCGGCAGTGTCGATGTACTCGAAGTTGATCGCCAGCAGGCCGTCTTCCGAGCTGCCGTTGATGGGGAAGAAATGCATGCCGTCATGGTGCATGCCCATGGCGTTGGCTTGATCGGTCGAGGTATTGCTGCCATCGGCTCGCCACGGCTTGGCGTTGCTGTTCAGCGGCGTACCCCATGGGGCGAGCACGTAGGCGCTGTAGCCGGCGGCGACTGCGCAGGCGTCGGTGCGCGATCCGGGGATGGACTGGAAGCCCAGCGCCATTTTCGGCTTTTCCGGCTCGGTAACGGGCGGCTGGGTGAGCGGATCATCGTTGGCGGAGCCGCCGCTGTCGAAGCAGCCTGCCAGGCCTGTACCGGCGATCATGGCGATGGCTGCGCCCAGGCTGCCGCGCATCACACTGCGGCGGCTGAGGTAGACGTCCATGACAGAGGCCATCGGCAGGTTGCCGCTGTGGTTCCGGTCCAGATTGTCGCCGGTATCTCGACTCATCAGAGTGTCCTTGTACTCGCTGGGTTGAAACAAACCGCGACTATAAGGCGCAAATATGATGATTCGTTGGCAGAAATGTTAACGAGCTTTTAAAGCAACCGGCTCCCGGCATTGCCTGGCCTGCGTGGCTGCGCTGGTAGGGCTCAGGGCCGGATTTCGATCAACGTCCCATCGCGTACCAGGTTCCACACCTCCTGCATGTCACGGTTACGCATGGCAATGCAGCCATCGGTCCAGTCCAGGGTGTGGAAATACCATTCCGGGTATTCATCGTTGATCGGTGTGCCGTGGATCATGATCATGCTGCCGGCACTCACCCCTTCACGGGTAGCGCGGGCGGCATCGTTGCTGTTCGGGTAATTGATGTGCATGGCCAGGTTGAAGCGATCGCTCTGCTTGCGCCAGTCCAGCCAGTACAGGCCCTCTGGGGTCTTCTTGTCGCCCTCGCGCTGCTTGGCGCCCTTGGGCTGCTTGCCCAGGGAAATGCGGTAGGTCTTCAGCGGCTCGCCACGGCTGATCAATTGCAGGCGCCGCTCGGACTTGATCACCAGCACCTTATCGATCAGCGGTTGCATCGCCTGCTGCGAGGGCGACGGGGATGGCGCGGCCTGCACAGGCTTGCGAATGATGGTCTCGGTAAATGCCGCCTGGGACACCGAGGTAACGCAAAGGCAGAAAATGGCAAGCAACCAGCGCATGTAACGGTATCCCTGAAGGCGTCTAGGTATTGGGTGAAACGAGCATCGGCGGCAGGTATTCATGGCCTATGGGGTAGTGCGCCCCGATGCGGTCGCGATAGTAGCATTCTAGTGTGCGCGTGACTGTGCGGAAAGCCAGCTCACCCCAGGGAATCTCGTGTTCCTCGAACAGCCGCACCTCCAGGCTCTCGACGCCCACAGCGAAATCCAGGTCTGCCAGTTCGGCGCGGAAGAACACATGCACCTGGTTGATGTGCGGCAGGTCGAACAGCTGGTACAGGCTGGTTGAGCCGACCCGGGCGCAGGCTTCCTCCACCGTTTCGCGACGGGCGGCCTGGTCGAGGGTTTCGCCGTTCTCCATGAAACCGGCGGGCAGGGTCCAGAAACCGCGGCGCGGCTCGATGGCGCGGCGGCACAGCAGCACCTGGCTGCCCCAGGTGGGCAGCACGCCGGCGACGACGTTGGGGTTCTGGTAGTGGATGGTCTGGCAAGCCTCGCAGACATACCGCAGGCGGCTGTCGCCTTCGGGGATCCGCAGGGTGACCGGGTGGCCGCACGCGCTGCAGTAGTTCATGGCACTATCCTTTATGTTCCGGGCTATCTTGGCGCGGCCGCAGGCGCGCCGCAAGCGCGGGGGCTTGGGTGCCACGCGGCTTTGGTGCATCATGCAAGGCAGGCCTTGGATACGAGCGTGCGCAATGCTGGACGAGCTACTTCGCCGAATGAGCAACCACCAACCCGCGTCACTGGAAACCGACCGGCGGTTCCCCGAAGCGGCGGTTCTTTTGCCCATTACCCGTAGCGAAGCGCCCGAACTGGTCTTGACCCTGCGCGCCCAGGGGCTGTCCACCCATGGCGGTGAAGTGGCTTTTCCCGGAGGCCGCCGCGACCCGGAAGACCCGGACCTGGTGTTCACCGCGCTGCGCGAAGCCGAAGAAGAAATTGGCTTGCCGCCGGGTCTGGTGGAGGTGGTCGGCCCGCTCAGCCCGCTGATTTCACTGCATGGCCTGAAAGTGACACCGTTTGTCGGCGTTATCCCCGACTTCGTCGAATACCGCGCCAACGACGCCGAGATCGCGGCAGTATTCACCGTGCCGCTGGAGTTTTTCCGCCAGGACCCGCGTGACCATACCCACCGTATCGATTACCAGGGCCGCAGCTGGTATGTACCCAGTTATCGCTATGGCGAATACAAGATATGGGGCTTGTCGGCGATCATGATCGTCGAACTGGTCAACCTGCTGTTCGATGCCGGCATCAGCTTGCATCAGCCCCCTGAGCGGTACATCGAAAACTGAGCGGGGCCAACCCCGTCGTCTGCGTTCCAGCCTGAGGAGCAAGCATGAAGTACCGCCTGGGCGACCTGCGGGTCGAGAGCCACCCCACCAGTTGGGCAGCGCCTAACGCCACGCTGATCGGCAACGTGCGCCTGCAAGCCAATGCCAGTGTGTGGTTTGGCGCAGTGCTGCGCGGCGACAACGAGCTGATCGACATCGGCGAAGACAGCAACGTGCAGGACGGCACGGTGATGCACACCGACATGGGGTCGCCGCTGACCTTGGGCAAGGGCGTGACCGTCGGTCACAATGCCATGCTGCATGGCTGCACGGTCGGTGACTACAGCCTGGTGGGCATCAATGCGGTGATCCTCAATGGCGTGCGTATTGGCAAGCATTGCATCATCGGCGCCAACGCGCTGATTCCCGAAGGCAAGGAAATTCCTGACGGTTCGCTGGTGATGGGGTCGCCGGGCAAGGTGGTGCGCGAGCTGACCGAGCAGCAGAAGCGCCTGCTGGAAGCCAGCGCCGCCCATTACGTGCACAATGCCCGGCGTTATGCGCGGGAGTTGGTAATTGACGATGAGTAATGTTGTGGAACGGCCGGTGGCTTCGCCCTGCGTGAGCATCTGTGCGCTGGACGAGCAGGACATCTGCACCGGCTGCCAGCGCAGCGTGGCCGAGATCGGCCGCTGGGGGCGGATGGACAATGACGAGCGCCGCGCGGTGCTCAAGCGTTGCCATGAACGGGCAGTAGAGGCTGGCCTCGTCCTCTAGTCTGATGCAGAGCCCTGTGGGAGCGGGCATGCCCGCGAAACCGCCACCGCGGTACATGGCACCGGCTCCGCCGGTGTTCGCGGGCACGCCCGCTCCTACAGGTACAGCATGAGCCTGGAGGGTTACGGATCATCTTTAGGAGCGGGTTTACCCGCGAACGGCTCGACGGTAATCTGTACCGCTTGCCCACAGATTACCCGCCATGTTCTATCTGCTTGCCTATATCAGCAGCGTAGTGCTGATCAACTACGCCTTTTCCAGTGCCCCGCACCTGGACGTCATCTGGTCTGCCTGGGGCGGCCTGGTGTTCATCCTGCGCGACATGGTGCAAACCCGCTTCGGCCACGGCGCCCTGGTCGCCATGCTGGTGGCGCTGGTGCTGTCGTATGTGACCTCGGAGCCGGCCATCGCCCTGGCCAGCGCCACCGCGTTCTTCATTTCCGAACTGATCGACTGGCTGGTGTTCAGCGTCACCCGGCGGCCGCTGCGTGACCGCCTGTGGTTGAGTTCGGCGTTGAGCATTCCGGTGGACACCTTCATCTTCTTCGGCATGATCGGTGCCTTGGCCCCGGCGGTGGTCGGCACGGCCATGGCCTCCAAGTTCACCGGTGTCACCGCGGTGTGGCTGGCCATGGCATTTCGCGCCCGGCGGGCTGCTGCGGCCAGCTGATGGTGTAGAATAGCGGTCCTTTTTCAGCGGGTCGCGCCAAGCCGGGTGCGGCCCCGGATGCCTTCGAGGACCTGAAATGACCCGTATCGGAACCCCCTTGTCGCCTACTGCGACCCGTGTATTGCTGTGCGGCTGTGGCGAGCTGGGCAAGGAAGTGGTGATCGAGCTGCAGCGCCTGGGCGTCGAAGTGATCGCCGTCGACCGCTATGCCAATGCCCCGGCCATGCAGGTTGCGCACCGCAGCCACGTGGTCAACATGCTCGATGGCGTGGCCTTGCGTGCCGTGATCGAGGCCGAGAAGCCGCACTACATCGTTCCGGAAATCGAAGCCATCGCCACCGCCACCCTGGTCGAGCTGGAAAACGAAGGCTTCAACGTGGTGCCCACCGCCCGCGCGACCCAGCTGACCATGAACCGCGAAGGTATCCGCCGCCTGGCCGCCGAAGAGCTGGAGCTGCCCACTTCGCCGTACCATTTCGCCGACACCTACGAAGACTTCGCCAAGGGCGTGGCCGATGTAGGCTACCCATGCGTGGTCAAGCCGGTCATGAGCTCGTCGGGCAAGGGCCAGAGCCTGCTGCGCAGCGACGCCGACCTGCAGAAGGCCTGGGACTATGCCCAGGAAGGCGGCCGCGCCGGCAAGGGCCGGGTGATCGTCGAGGGCTTCATCGACTTCGACTACGAAATCACCCTGCTGACCGTGCGTCATGTGGGTGGCACCACCTTCCTCGAACCGGTCGGCCATCGCCAGGAGAAGGGCGACTACCAGGAGTCCTGGCAGCCCCAGGCCATGAGCGAGAAAGCGCTGGCCGAGTCGCAACGTGTGGCCAAGGCGGTCACCGATGCGCTGGGTGGCCGGGGCCTGTTTGGCGTGGAACTGTTCGTGAAAGGCGACCAGGTGTGGTTCAGCGAAGTCTCGCCGCGCCCGCATGACACCGGCCTTGTGACCCTGATTTCCCAGGACCTGTCGCAGTTCGCCCTGCACGCCCGCGCCATTCTCGGGCTGCCGATCCCGGTGGTGCGCCAGTTCGGCCCTTCGGCCTCGGCGGTGATCTTGCCGCAGGGGCAGTCGCAGCAGACCAGCTTCGCCAACCTGGGTGCAGCCTTGAGCGAGCCGGATACTGCCATCCGCCTGTTCGGCAAGCCGGAAATCAACGGTACCCGCCGCATGGGTGTGTGCCTGGCGCGCGACGAGTCGGTTGAAGCGGCGCGGGCCAAGGCGACCCGCGCTTCGCAGGCGGTCAAGGTCGAGTTCTAAGCTGGAGGCTGCAAGCTGCAAGAGAATGCGCATCTCTTGTAGCTTGCAGCTTGAGACTCACAGCTGTGTATTGCGGGTCTCTTTCAGGCACAGCACAGCGATCAAGCTGATCACTGCGGCTGCCGACACATAGCCCCCCACCCAGCTCAAACCGCCCATGCTCACCAGCTTCTGGGCGAAGAACGGGGCCGCCGAGGCGCCGACAATCCCACCCAGGTTATACGCCGCCGAAGCGCCGGTGTATCGCACATGGGTTGGGAACAGCTCCGGTAGCAAAGCCCCCATCGGTGCAAAGGTCACCCCCATCAGGAACAGCTCGATGGCCAGGAACAGTGCCACGCCGGCGGTAGAGCCCGAGGTCAGCAAAGGCTCCATGGTAAAGCCCGACGCCACCGCCAGCAGGCCGCCGACGATCAGCACCGGCTTGCGCCCGTAGCGGTCGCTGAGCCAGGCCGACAGCGGCGTCGCCAGCGCCATGAATACCACTGCAAAGCACAGCAGGCCGAGGAACGTCTCCCGGCTGTACCCCAGCGTGGTCACACCGTAGCTCAGCGAGAACACGGTGGAGATATAGAACAGCGCATAGCACACCACCATGGCGGCAGCGCCCAGCAGGGTAGGGCGCCAGTGCCTGGCGAACAGGTCGACCACCGGCATTTTCACACGCTCATGGCGGGCAACAGCCTTGGCGAACACGGGGCTTTCCTCCAGCTTCAGGCGCACATACAGGCCTACCAGCACCAGGGCGGCGCTGAGCAGGAACGGGATACGCCAGCCCCACTCACGGAACTGCTCGTCGCTCAGGGTCAGGGCCAAGGTCAGGAACAGACCGTTGGCCGCCAGGAAGCCGATCGATGGCCCCAATTGCGGGAACATGCCGAACCAGGCGCGCTTGCCCTCCGGGGCGTTTTCGGTGGCCAGCAGTGCCGCGCCGCCCCATTCGCCGCCCAAGCCCAGGCCTTGGCCAAAGCGCAGCAGGCAGAGGATGATCGGTGCCCATACACCGATGCTGTCATAGCCTGGCAGCACGCCGATGGCCGTGGTGGACACACCCATCAGCAGCAACGAGGCGACCAGGGTCGATTTGCGGCCGATGCGGTCGCCAAAATGGCCGAACAGTGCCGAGCCCAGCGGCCGGGCAAGAAAGGCAATGCCAAAGGTCAGGAAGGCCGCCAGCATCTGTGCGGTGCCCGAGCCGGAGGGGAAAAACACCGGCCCGATGACCAAAGCGGCAGCCGTGGCGTAAACGTAGAAGTCGTAGAACTCGATGGCGGTGCCAATGAAACTGGCAGTGGCTACCCGCGCGGGCGAGTTGACCGGCGCCGCAGGGGCTTGGGCATAGGTGCTGCTTGTCATTAAGTAGGTCCCTAACAGTCTGGTCCGGCTCCGTGGGCTTGGTCCACGACGGGTGCGCTGCAAAGGCAGGCACGGCGGCGCGGGCGCCGGAGCGTTTTGTTGTTGTGTGCGCCCGACTGACGATAGCCCAAGGGGGATAGGGGCGGGGGCGGGCACTGTTCAGGGTGTGGAAGCAGGACCGCGGGGCGTGTCAGTGGGGCGGACTGGCCGTGAAACGCCGGGTGCGGGTAGCAGGCGTGGCGGCGGGGCTGGGTAAGCGTGGGGCGAGTATAGCTAGCGCGCCAGGGTCCACACCAGTACCTTGCTGGCACAATTGTCCTCGGTTTCGAGGATCTCCAGGCGATAGCGGCCGATCTTCAGGCAAACGGCACTTTCTGGAATGCTTTCCAGTGCTTCGGTCACCAGGCCGTTCAGGGTTTTCGGCCCACCGTCGCAGGGCAGGTGCCAGCCCAGGCTGCGGTTGATTTCACGCAGCGAGGCAGTGCCATCGATGACGAATGTGCCATCGGGCTGCGGATGCACGTGCGGGTTTTCCAGGCTCTGTTCGTCTTCGAACTCGCCGACGATTTCTTCGAGAATGTCTTCCAGGGTGACGATACCCAGCACTTCGCCATACTCGTCCACCACCACACCCAGGCGCCGTTGCTGTTTGTGGAAGTTCAGCAGTTGCATTTGCAGCGGTGTGCTTTCGGGCACGAAATACGGCTCGTAGCAGGCCCCGTGCAGCGCCTCCAGGGTCAACTCGGCCTTGGGCAGCAAATGGCTGATCAGCTTGGTGTTGAGGATCGCCTCCACCTGGTTGATGTCGTTGTGGTACACCGGCAGGCGGGTGTGGCGGCTGACAATCAGCTGTTCGATGATGCGCTCGATCGGCTCGTCGAGGTTGATGCCGTCCACTTCGCTGCGCGGCACCAGGATGTCGTTGACGGTGACCTTGTCCAGCGCCTGCAGGCCGTCGAGCAGGCCGTGGCGGGGCGCTTCGTGGCGCTCGTCTTCATCCGGGTCGTCATCTTCCTGCGGGTGCAGGGGCACTGCCGCTGGTTGCGCGCGAAATGGGCGCAAGATCAGTTTGGCGCAACCGTCGAGCAGGCAGGCGAACGGCTGCAGCAGCGTGAGCGGCGCTTTCAGCAGGCTTACGCCCAGGCTGGCCAGTGCTTGCGGGTTGCGCCGCGCCAGGCGCCGCGGCAGGAACTCGGCAAACACCAGCAAGGCCGCGGCAGCGGCCAGCCCGGCCAGCCAGAAGCCGTGTTCGCCGTCGTAGCGCTGCCCGACCAGGCACGCCAGGCCCAGGACCAGCAGTTTGCCGAGGCTGGCGCACAGCACCAGCGCCTGGGCGGGCAACGCTGGCTGGCCATCATCGCCACTGCGTAGCGCGCCAGCCAGTTGCAGGCGCGCAACGTCCACAGCAGTGAACAGCGCTGCCCAGAGCAGCGCCAATGCCAGCGTGACCAGTAGCGGTGCGTACGGCAGGGTGTCCATGGGTGGCCGTCAGATATGCAGAATGAATTCGCGAACCAGCTTGCTGCCGAAATAGGCCAGCATCAGCAGGCAGAAACCGGCCAGCGTCCAGCGAATGGCCTTGTGGCCGCGCCAACCCAGGCGGGTTCGCCCCCACAGCAGCACGCTGAATACGACCCAGGCAACGCAGGCCAGCAAGGTTTTGTGCACCAGGTGCTGGGCGAACAGGTTTTCGAGGAACAGCCAGCCGGAGATCAGCGACAGCGACAGCAGGCACCAGCCGGCCCAGAGGAAGCCGAACAACAGGCTTTCCATGGTTTGCAGCGGCGGGAAGTTGCGGATCAGCCCGGACGGGTGCTTGTTCTTCAGCTGGCGGTCCTGCAGCAGCAGCAGCAGCGACTGGAACACGGCAATGGTGAACAGCCCATAGGCCAGGATCGACAACAGGATGTGCGCAAGAATGCCCGGCTCCTCGTCGATCAGTGGCACCGTGCCGGGTGGCGCGAACTGCGCCAGCAAGGCCGTTACCGCGCCCAGCGGGAACAGCAGCACCAGCAGGTTTTCCACCGGTATGCGCAGGCAGGCGAGCAGGGTCAGGGCAATCACTGCCACGGCGATCAGGCTGGCTGCGCTGAAGAAGTCCAGGCTCAGGCCCAGTGGGGTGATCAACTGGAAGAACAGTGCGCCGGCCTGGGCCAGCACCGCAACGGCACCGAGCAGGCCGAGCAGGCGCTTGTCGGCCTTGCGGCCCTGAGCGAGGTATGAGCCCTGGTAGATGGCCGCTGCTATATAAAGGCCGGCGGCGATCAGGTTGGGGATGAGGCTGGGTGAGGAGAACATAAGTCCTGATTGGCGAGCCTTAAAGAGACGGAGTTTGGCATAGTGAGCTGCAAGCTGGAAGCTGCAAGCCTGAAGCGGGGGGCTTTAAGCGGCAAGCTTCAAGCTTCAAGCTTCAAGCTTCAAGCTTCAAGCGGCAAGCTTCAAGAAAAAGCAGCCATCCCGCGCATCGGCTCTTGCTTGTAGCTTGTAGCTTG
>NZ_AEWE02000156.1:16668-26327 GCF_000190455.2 Pseudomonas sp. TJI-51 | reverse complement strand
GCCGCTTGCCGCTTGCCGCTCGGAAGCCAAGGTGGGCGCCGCCGCCGCACTTCGCTATAATCGCCGCCTTGCTGTGCCTGGCGGGTATGCTTTTCCCTGCAGGCGCCTGACAAACCTCGGCTTTACTGGGCCTGAAAGGATCACCATGTTCGAAAACCTGACCGACCGCCTGTCACAGACGCTGCGCCACGTCACCGGCAAGGCCAAGCTGACTGAAGACAACATCAAGGACACGCTGCGCGAAGTGCGCATGGCCCTGCTCGAGGCCGACGTCGCCCTGCCGGTGGTCAAGGATTTCGTCAACAGCGTCAAGGACCGTGCGGTCGGCACCGAAGTGTCGCGCAGCCTCACCCCGGGCCAAGCGTTCGTCAAGATCGTGCAGGCCGAGCTCGAAAGCCTCATGGGCGCGGCCAACGAAGACCTGGCGCTCAATGCCGCCCCGCCTGCCGTGGTACTGATGGCCGGCTTGCAGGGCGCCGGCAAGACCACCACCGCTGGCAAGCTGGCGCGCTTCCTCAAGGAGCGCAAGAAAAAGAGCGTGATGGTGGTGTCCGCCGACGTCTATCGCCCGGCGGCGATCAAGCAGCTGGAAACCCTGGCCAACGACATCGGTGTCACCTTCTTCCCGTCCGACATCAGCCAGAAGCCGGTGGCCATTGCCGAAGCGGCCATCCGCGAAGCCAAGCTCAAGTTCATCGACGTGGTCATCGTCGACACCGCCGGCCGCCTGCACATCGATGCCGACATGATGGCCGAGATCAAGGCGCTGCACGCTGCGGTCAAGCCGATCGAAACCCTGTTCGTGGTCGACGCCATGACCGGCCAGGACGCCGCCAACACCGCCAAGGCCTTTGGCGAGGCGCTGCCGCTGACCGGCGTGGTATTGACCAAGGTCGACGGTGACGCCCGTGGCGGTGCTGCGCTGTCGGTGCGTGCCATTACCGGCAAGCCGATCAAGTTCATCGGTATGGGTGAAAAAACCGAGGCCCTCGAGCCGTTCCACCCCGACCGTGTGGCCTCGCGCATCCTGGGCATGGGCGATGTACTCAGCCTGATCGAGCAGGCCGAGCAGACCATCGACAAGGCCAAGGCCGACAAGCTCGCCAAGAAGCTGAAGAAGGGCAAGGGCTTCGACCTCGAAGACTTCCGCGACCAGCTGCAGCAAATGAAGAACATGGGCGGCCTGGGTGGCCTGATGGACAAGCTGCCGAGCATCGGCGGGGTCAACCTGTCGCAGATGGGCAACGCCCAGGGCGCGGCCGAGAAGCAGTTCAAGCAGATGGAAGCGATCATCAACTCCATGACCCCGGCCGAGCGCCGCGACCCTGACCTGATCAGCGGTTCGCGCAAGCGCCGTATCGCCCTGGGTTCCGGTACCCAGGTGCAGGACATCGGCCGGCTGATCAAGCAGCACAAGCAGATGCAGAAGATGATGAAGAAGTTCTCTGCCAAGGGCGGCATGGCCAAGATGATGCGCGGCCTGGGCGGTATGCTCCCGGGCGGCGGCATGCCCAAGCTGTAACACGTATTCCGGGTGCCTGCCTTTCGTCGGGCAGGCACCCAGAACCCCCGCCATGGCGGGGCAACGGCCGCGAATTTCGCGGCGCAACCGGCAAATCTGGACGGCGGGGCGGTGCCTTGCCGAAAAAGTCATTTGCAAATGTCCGTGTATTCCCCGAGAATATGCGGCCTTTTGGGCACCCGTGTGCCTATTTGGCATTCAGATTTGCAGTAAAAACTGCAACACCGACTATAGGAACGATGTTCACATGGTAACCATTCGTCTGGCCCGTGGCGGCTCGAAAAAGCGCCCATTCTACCACCTGACCGTGACCAACTCGCGTAACGCCCGTGACGGCCGTTTCGTTGAGCGCGTTGGCTTCTTCAACCCGATCGCATCGGGCGCCGAAGTCAAGCTGTCGGTCAACCAGGAGCGCGTCACCTACTGGCTGAGCCAGGGCGCACAGCCGTCTGAGCGCGTTGCTCAGCTGCTGAAGGACGCTGCCAAGGCCGCTGCCTGAAACGTATGAACGCGACGCCAGAAAAGGCTGACGACCTCATCGTCGTTGGCAAGATTTTTTCGGTTCACGGCGTTCGCGGCGAGGTGAAGGTGTATTCCTTTACCGATCCGATTGAAAACCTGTTGGATTATCCGCGCTGGACGCTTCGGCACGAAGGCAAGGTAAAGCAGGTCGAGCTGGTCAGCGGTCGTGGCTCCCAAAAGGGCCTGGTCGTGAAACTGAAAGGCCTCGATGATCGTGATGAAGCCCGGCTTCTGAGCGGTTACGAAATCTGCATTGCGCGGAGCCTTTTGCCCAACCTGGCTGCCGACGAGTACTACTGGTATCAGTTGGTGGGTCTGAAGGTCATCAACCAGGACGAACACCTGTTCGGCAAGGTCGATCACCTGTTGGAGACTGGCGCGAACGATGTAATGGTGGTCAAGCCCTGTGCGGGCAGCCTGGATGATCGCGAGCGGCTGTTGCCCTATACGGAGCAATGCGTGCTGGCAATCGACCTGGAAGCAGGCACGATGCGGGTTGAGTGGGACGCGGATTTCTAAACGATGGGTAACCTTCGCGTAGATGTCATCACGTTGTTCCCCGAGATGTTCTCGGCCATCACGGAGTACGGCATTACCAGCCGCGCGGTGAAACAAGGGTTGCTTCAGGTGACTTGCTGGAACCCGCGGGACTACACCACAGATCGTCACCACACGGTAGATGATCGGCCGTTTGGCGGTGGTCCGGGCATGGTGATGAAAATCAAGCCTCTGGAAGATGCACTGGTTAGCGCCAGGCAGGCAACCGGAGCTGCGGCGAAGGTGATCTACCTTTCGCCACAAGGCCGCAAGCTGACTCAGCAAGCGGTCAAAGGCCTGGCCGAACAGGAGTCGTTGATCCTGATCGCCGGTCGTTATGAGGGCATCGACGAGCGCTTTATCGAGGCTCATGTCGATGAGGAGTGGTCGATTGGTGACTTTGTGCTTTCCGGTGGCGAGCTGCCGGCCATGGTACTGATCGATGCGGTTACGCGGCTGCTGCCCGGAGCTTTAGGGCATGTGGACTCGGCGGAAGAGGATTCCTTTACCGACGGTCTGCTTGATTGCCCGCACTACACCCGGCCTGAGGTGTATGCGGATCAGCGTGTTCCCGACGTGTTGCTAAGTGGCAACCATGCACACATCCGGCGTTGGAGGATGAAGCAGTCCCTTGGTAGGACCTTCGAACGACGCGCCGATCTTCTGGAAAGTCGCTCGCTTTCTGGAGAAGAGAAGAAGCTGCTCGAGGAATATCTCCGCGAGCGGGACGATAGTTAAACGTATCGATGGTGGATCGCGTATCCATCTTAGGAGCACAGCATGACCAACAAGATCATCCAGCAGCTCGAAGCCGAGCAGATGAGCAAGGAAATCCCGACCTTCGCACCAGGCGACACCGTTGTCGTTCAGGTTAAAGTGAAGGAAGGTGAGCGTTCCCGTCTGCAGGCGTTCGAAGGCGTCGTTATCGCCAAGCGTAACCGCGGTCTGAACAGCGCCTTCACCGTGCGCAAGATCTCCAGCGGCGTTGGCGTAGAGCGTACCTTCCAGACCTACAGCCCGCAAATCGACAGCCTGGCCGTGAAACGTCGTGGTGACGTGCGTAAAGCCAAGCTGTACTACCTGCGCGACCTGTCCGGCAAAGCCGCTCGCATCAAGGAAAAACTGTCCTGAGTACAGTTTGCCCGGTGGCCGAGGCCGCCTAGCGAGAGAAAAGCAGCCTTCGGGCTGCTTTTTTGCTTTTTCAACCTTCAGAAGATCGAATTGCGATGACTACCCGAGACCAGGAAATTCAGCGCCGCACCGAACTGTCGGTTACCCGCGTGACCAAGGCGGTGTTCCCCAACACCACCAACCACCACAACACCCTGTTCGGCGGTACTGCGCTGGCCTGGATGGACGAGGTGTCGTTCATCGCTGCCACGCGCTTCTGCCGCCTGCCGCTGGTGACCGTGTCCACCGACCGCATCGACTTCAAGCACCCGATCCCGGCGGGCTCGATCGTCGAGTTGGTGGGCACGGTGATCAAGGTCGGCAACACCAGTTTGCAGGTGCAAGTGGATGTGTTCGTAGAAAACATGTACCTGGACGGCCGTGAGCGTGCAATCCATGGGGTGTTCAGCTTTGTCGCCATCGACGAGGACAAGCGCCCGGTGCCGGTTTTGCCCCAGGCCTGAGTTCTTCTGCACTGGCCCTTTCGCCGGCGCGCTCGCTTCTACAAGCCATGCAAAGCATTCAAAGCCTGTGCAGGCCCTGTGGGAGCGGGCGTGCCCGCGAAGAGGCCGGTACAGACAACCCCCAGGCTGCTGTGAAACACTAGCCCCATCTCCAACACCCAGCAGCCCTGAATGCCCGCCCTAGACCACCCCCTGATCGACCAGTTCCTCGACGCCCTGTGGCTTGAGAAAGGCCTGTCCGACAACACCCGCGTGTCCTACCGCAGTGACCTGGCCCTGTTCAACGGCTGGCTGCATGAGCGCTCCGTGGCGCTGCCCGACGCTGGCCGCGACCTGATCCTCGACCACCTGGCCTGGCGCCTGGAGCAGGGCTACAAGCCGCGTTCCACGGCACGTTTCATCTCCGGCCTGCGCGGCTTCTTCCGTTACCTGTTGCGGGAAAAGCTGGTGGCCATCGACCCGACCTTGCAGGTCGACATGCCGCAACTGGGCAAGCCTTTACCCAAGTCGCTGTCCGAAGCGGACGTCGAAGCCCTGCTGCAGGCCCCGGACCTGGGCGAGGCCATCGGCCAGCGTGATCGCGCCATGCTCGAAGTGCTGTACGCCTGTGGTCTGCGCGTCACCGAACTGGTCAGCCTGGCCCTCGACCAGGTCAACCTGCGCCAGGGCGTGCTGCGGGTCATGGGCAAAGGCAGCAAAGAGCGCCTGGTTCCCATGGGCGAAGAAGCCGTGGTATGGCTGGAGCGCTACCTGCGCAGTGGCCGTGCCGAACTGCTCAATGGCCGCCCCAGTGATGTACTGTTCCCCAGCCTTCGCGGCGAGCAGATGACCCGCCAGACCTTCTGGCACCGCATCAAGCACCATGCCCGCGTGGCCGGTATCGACAAGCCGCTGTCCCCGCATACGCTGCGCCATGCCTTTGCCACCCATTTGCTCAACCATGGCGCCGACCTGCGCGTGGTGCAGATGCTGCTGGGCCACAGCGACCTGTCGACCACGCAGATCTACACCCATGTGGCCAAGGCTCGCCTGCAACAGTTGCACGCCCAGCACCACCCGCGTGGATGAATGTTTTTCATGTTCCGCCGACCGGTCCTTGCCAGGCCCTTCACCAGCAGCGTGATGTGGTAGGCTTGGGCGGTTTGCACCAAGGGCCGCACGCTCACCGCTCTTTTTCGCCGGTGGCGCCCTCCGGTCCCTGTCCGCCTTCAGGAGTTCCCATGCGCGTGACCCAGTTTTTCGCCGCCGCCGCGTTGGCGCTGGCCAGTACCTTTGCGCTTGCCGCGGCAACCGACAGCAATACCGGTGCCGAGCAGGCCATCCGTAAATCACTGCAAAACCTCGAGCTGGAAGTACCCGTGGAAAGCGTGGCCAGCAGCCCGCTGAACGGCCTGTACGAAGTCAAGCTGCAGGGCGGCCGGGTGCTCTACGCCAGCGCCGATGGCCAGTTCGTGATGCAGGGTTATCTGTTCCAGATCCAGAACGGCAAGCCGGTCAACCTTACCGAAAAAACCGAACGCCAAGGCGTGGCCAAGCTCATCAACGGCATTCCAGCCGCCGAGATGGTGGTTTATCCTGCCAAGGGCGAAACCAAGTCGCATATCACCGTCTTTACCGACACCACCTGCCCGTACTGCCACAAGCTGCACGCCGAAGTGCCTGAACTGAACCGCCGCGGTATCGAAGTGCGCTATGTCGCCTTCCCGCGCCAGGGCCTCGGTTCGCCGGGTGACCAGCAATTGCAGGCGGTGTGGTGCTCCAGCGACCGCCGCGCGGCGATGGACAAAATGGTCGAAGGCGAGGAAATCAAGGCGGCCAAGTGCGCCAACCCGGTCGGCAAGCAGTTCCAGCTGGGCCAGTCGATCGGTGTCAACGGCACGCCGGCCATCGTGCTGGAAAGCGGCCAGGTCATTCCGGGCTACCAGCCGGCGCCACAGGTCGCCAAGCTGGCGCTGGCCAAGTAATCCAATTCAGTACGCCGTCGTCATGGGGTGACGGCATGTTTCACGGTCGGCAAGGTGCCGGCCGTTCAATGGGGAGTTCACAGTGAAACCGGTCAAAGTAGGCATCTGTGGGTTGGGGACCGTCGGTGGCGGAACCTTCAATGTACTTCAGCGCAACGCCGAGGAGATTGCCCGTCGTGCCGGGCGCGGTATTGAAGTGGCACAGATCGCCATGCGCTCGCAGAACCCGAACTGCCAGATTACCGGTACCCCCATTACCGCTGATGTGTTCGACGTTGCGAGCAACCCCGAGATCGACATCGTCATCGAGCTGATCGGCGGCTACACCATCGCCCGCGACCTGGTGCTCAAGGCCATCGAGAACGGCAAGCACGTGGTCACCGCCAACAAGGCGCTGATCGCCGTGCACGGCAACGAAATCTTTGCCAAGGCCCGCGAAAAAGGCGTGATCGTCGCCTTCGAAGCGGCCGTGGCCGGCGGCATTCCGGTGATCAAGGCCATTCGTGAAGGCCTGTCAGCCAACCGCATCAACTGGCTGGCCGGCATCATCAACGGTACCGGCAACTTCATCCTCACCGAAATGCGCGAGAAGGGCCGGGCCTTCCCCGATGTGCTGGCCGAAGCCCAGGCGCTGGGCTACGCCGAAGCCGACCCTACCTTCGACGTCGAAGGGATCGATGCTGCGCACAAGCTGACCATCCTCGCCTCCATCGCGTTCGGCATTCCGCTGCAGTTCGACAAGGCCTATACCGAAGGCATCACCCAGCTGACCACCGCTGACGTGAACTACGCCGAGGCCCTCGGCTACCGCATCAAGCACCTGGGCGTGGCCCGGCGCACCGCTGAAGGCATCGAGTTGCGCGTGCACCCGACCTTGATCCCCGCCGACCGCCTGATCGCCAACGTCAACGGCGTGATGAACGCCGTGATGGTCAACGGTGACGCCGCCGGTTCGACCCTGTACTACGGTGCCGGTGCCGGCATGGAGCCAACCGCCTCGTCGGTGGTTGGCGACCTGGTCGATGTGGTCCGTGCCATGACCTCCGACCCGGAAAACCGCGTACCGCACCTGGCCTTCCAGCCCGATTCGCTGTCGGCCCACCCGATCCTGCCGATCGAAGCCTGCGAGAGCGCCTACTACCTGCGTATCCAGGCCAAGGATCACCCAGGCGTGCTGGCCCAGGTGGCCAGCATCCTTTCCGAGCGTGGTATCAACATCGAGTCGATCATGCAGAAGGAAGCCGAGGAACAGGACGGCCTGGTACCGATGATCCTGGTCACCCACGGCGTGGTCGAGCAGCGCATCAATGATGCCATCGTCGCCCTGGAAGCCCTGCAGGACGTGGTCGGCAAGGTTGTGCGCATTCGCGTCGAGCAGCTCAATTAAGCGGCAAGCCTCAAGCTGCAAGCTGCAAGTGAAGGCAGTGCAGTTTTGAGGCTTCGAACAGAGTTAATTCGCGGGAACAGCGAGATGCAGAGCACAAGAGCAAGGCCAGTCGGCTTTTCTTGTAGCTTGCCGCTCGCAGCTTGCCGCTCAAATCAAAGGTTTGCACCCATGCGCTATATCAGTACCCGCGGCCAGGCACCGGCCCTGAATTTCGAAGACGTGCTGCTGGCTGGCCTGGCCAGTGACGGCGGCCTGTATGTGCCGGAAAACCTGCCACGTTTCACCCAGGAAGAAATCGCTTCGTGGGCCGGCCTGCCGTACCACGAACTGGCCTTCAGGGTCATGCGCCCGTTCGTTGAAGGCAGCATCGCCGACGCCGACTTCAAGAAGATCCTCGAAGAAACCTACGGCGAGTTCGCCCACGCAGCGGTGGCCCCGCTGCGCCAGCTGAACAGCAACGAATGGGTACTCGAGCTGTTCCACGGCCCAACCCTGGCGTTCAAGGACTTTGCCTTGCAACTGCTCGGGCGCCTGCTCGACCACGTGCTGGCCAAGCGCAACGAGCGCGTGGTGATCATCGGCGCCACCAGTGGTGACACCGGCTCCGCGGCCATCGAAGGCTGCCGCCGTTGCGACAACGTCGACATCTTCATTCTGCACCCGCACCAGCGCGTGTCGGAAGTACAGCGCCGGCAGATGACCACCATTTTCGGTGACAACATCCACAACATCGCCATCGAAGGCAACTTCGACGATTGCCAGGAAATGGTCAAGGCCAGCTTCGCCGACCAGTCGTTCCTCAAGGGCACCCGCCTGGTGGCCGTGAACTCGATCAACTGGGCGCGCATCATGGCCCAGATCGTCTACTACTTCCATGCCGCCCTGCAGTTGGGTGGGCCGTCGCGTTCCGTGGCGTTCTCGGTGCCGACCGGCAACTTTGGCGACATTTTTGCCGGCTACCTGGCGCGCAACATGGGCCTGCCGGTCAGCCAGCTGATCGTGGCCACCAACCGCAACGACATCCTGCACCGCTTCATGAGCGGCAACCAGTACGTCAAGGAAACCCTGCACGCCACCTTGTCGCCGTCGATGGACATCATGGTGTCGTCCAACTTCGAGCGCCTGCTGTTCGACCTGCACGGCCGCAACGGTGGCGCAATTGCCGAACTGATGGCCAACTTCAAGCAGGGTGGCGGCTTCAGCGTCGAGCAGGACCGCTGGACCGAAGCCCGCAAGCTGTTCGATTCGTTGGCCGTCAGCGACGAGCAGACTTGCGAGACCATCGCCGAGGTGTTCGCCGCCACTGGCGAGGTCCTCGACCCGCACACCGCGATCGGCGTCAAGGCCGCCCGTGAGTGCCGCCGCAACCTGGACACGCCGATGGTGGTGCTGGGTACCGCGCACCCGGTCAAGTTCCCTGAAGCGGTAGAAAAGGCCGGTGTGGGCAAGGCACTCGAGCTGCCGGCGCACCTCAGCGACCTGTTCAGCCGTGAGGAGCGTTGCACGGTGCTGGCCAATGACCTGAAAGCGGTACAGGGCTTTGTCAGCCAGCATGGCAACCGCGGCAAGCCATTGTAATGGGTGTGCCTGGGGCTGCTGCGCAGCCCCGTCGCGATACAAGGCCGCTCCTGCAGGCAACCGCGTTGGCTTCAGCTGACGCGGTATAGCCAGTTCCCGCAGCTTAATCAGAATCATCCTATTCAGGCGGCATTCACCAGCGCCTAAATTAGCCGGTCCTCCCATCAGGAGCGGCTCATGCACCAGACCGTCGTGTTGATTCATCAGGCACGCCCATCGCACCAGATCCTGCTGCACCAGGCCCTCAACGCCCAAGGCGTGTTCGCTGTGCGCATCAGCGCGACCACCGCTGAACTGGATGCCCGCCTTGGCGCCGAACGCCGCCCAGACCTGCTGATTCTCGACCATGCCATGCCAACCAGGGCCGGCCGTGCCCTGCTCGCACGGCTGACACAGGCCCGTGCCCTGTTGTTCGTCGGCCAGCCTGCGCCGCAGCGTTTCGACCTGGCCCAAGAGGCGCGCAAGCAAGGCCTGTGGGTACTCGCCGAGCTGCCCTGGCCGTTGTCGATGCCGCG
>NZ_AEWE02000156.1:9887-16639 GCF_000190455.2 Pseudomonas sp. TJI-51 | reverse complement strand
CGCGGCATCGACAACGGCCATAGCAAGGCGAACTTTCCGCTGTGCCCGCGGGTCAGTTGCTCTATATCCCACCATGCAGCGAGTGAACCGGATGGAAAGAATCTGCAGCCTGCTCAACGATGCACTGAGCCCTTATCAGACCCACCTCGGCGTTGCCGATGCCAACGGTAATCGCCAGCTCACGGTTCAAGGCGGCCTCACGGGGGTGACCTTGCAGCGCACTGTCAGTGAACGCCAGTTACAGGAACACCGCCTGTTGATCGACCTGGTGGATGGTTTGCACCGTGACCTGCAGATAGCCGAGGGGCGGCTGCAGCCTTGCGTGATCGCTGCGCTGCAACAACGCCAGCAACCGCAGGGAACCTTTGCCTAAAGGATTCATCTGACACAGTAGGGGCAGCCAGCCAGCGCTTTGCTCCGGCGCTGGCAAAACTGCCACGGGAAGTCCTCAAGGGCTTTCGCTTGACCCCGGGCGTCCTTCCCCAGCGCCCGGGGTTTCTTTTTTCTGGGTTCTCTACCGGCCCTGTCGCGCCGCTGACTCAATTCGTAAGTGCGACGCGGCCTGTGTGGGAGCGGGCGTGCCCGCGAACACCGGCGTAGCCGGTGCCAGCCACCGCGCTGGATTTTTCGCGGGCATGCCCGCTCCCACACAGTCCCCGCTAAATCAATAAGTTATGCATTTTTCTCTGGGAGCTGGCTCGCCGGCGATAGCCGGTGTAGGCGTTTAATGGGCTTCGAAGAAACGCTGGCTTTCTTCCAGGTAGTTTCTGCGCGAGACCGGATCCAGCCAGTGGGCATACAGCCCAGGCAGCACGTCCCGTCGCAACGCAGGCAGCAACTGGTCGATATGCGCCACTGCAGCGCGCCCCAGTTCGCTGTCCGAGCACCCCACGTGCAGAAACTGGTAGCGCTCCACCCCCTGCACTGGATAAAACTGATAATCGGCCAGCGCGGCGCCTTGCTGCTGGATCAGGTAACGCACCTCAGGCCAGTAGCCGAGCACCAGGCGCAGGCGCCCCAACTGCTGCATCTGCAGCAGGTTGGCGGTGGCTTCGTTACCGTAATGGCGGCTGAGCACAGTGTCTGGCAGCTGGCGCAAAATGCTGTCGATCTGCAGGCCATAACTGCGTTCGGCAACCACCCCGAGTTTCAGTGCGGTTTTGCTCAGCAGGCCATGCAGGTCTACCTGCTGGCCCTGCAGATAGGGGGCCACCAGTGCCTGGCTTTCCTTGCGGCCCACCAGGCCGCCACTGAGCACGCCCAGGTAGGGCAGGGAGAACTGCACATATTCCTCACGTTGGGGTGTCCACAGCAGCGTCGGGTCGCAGGTGAAGGTGTTGCGGTCCTGCAGCATCTGGATTCCGCGGGCACGGTTGACGCGCTGGATGGTGTGGTCGTATTCGGGCATCTGCGCAATCAACAGGGGCAGCAGTTGGTCGATTACCCCTCGGCCTTGCTCCGGGCCGTCGAAAATGGTGAATGGCGGCAGGTCACGCACCAGCCAGAACAGGCGTTCCTTGGCACTGGCAGGGTGCAGCAGCAATGCGGCCATCAGCCCGCAAAGCAGGACCAGCGGGCGTAGGCGGCGGGCGGCGCGCATGCGGCCGGGCTGCGCCTGGTTCAGACCGTGCCTGCGGCGCGCAGGCTGGCGATCGCCGCCGCGTCATAGCCAAGGCTGGCCAGCAGTGCCTCGGTGTGCTCGCCAAGGGCCGGGCCCACCCATTCGCTGGAACCTGGGGTTTCCGACAGCTTGGGCACGATGCCAGGCATCTTGAATGGCTTGCCGTCGGGCAGCTTGGCCTGCAGGAACATTTCCCGAGCCAGGTACTGCGGGTCGCTGAACATGTCCTCGGCGGAGTAGATCCGGCTGGCCGGGACCTCGGCGGCGGTCAGCACCTGCATCAGCGTTTCCAGTGGCAGGCTGTTGGCCCAGCGGTCGATCACCCCGTACAGCTCATCCCGGCGAAGGTCGCGGCCATCGTTGCTGGCCAAGCTTGGGTCGTCAGCCAGGTCGGCACGCCCGATGGCCTGCATGAAGCGCTTGAAGATTGCATCGCCGTTGGCGCCGATCTGTACATGCTTGCCGTCGGCGCTGGTGTGGATGGAGGAGGGGGTAATGCCGGGCATGATGTTGCCGGTGCGTTCACGGATAAAACCGAATACATCGAATTCCGGGACCATGCTTTCCATCATGGCGAAGATGGCTTCGTACAGCGCTACGTCCACCACCTGGCCCTGGCCGCCGTTGACCTCCCGGTGGCGCAGCGCCATCAGCGCACCGATAACGCCCCACAAGGCGGCGATCGAGTCGCCGATCGAAATGCCGGTGCGCACCGGTGGCCGGTCGTCGAAGCCGGTGATGTAGCGCAGGCCGCCCATCGACTCGCCTACGGCACCAAAACCTGGTTGGTCCTTCATTGGCCCGGTCTGGCCAAAGCCCGACAGGCGCACCATGACCAGCCCAGGGTTGAGCGCATGCAGCACATCCCAGCCCAGGCCAAGCTTTTCGAGCACGCCCGGGCGGAAGTTCTCGATCAGGATGTCGGCGTCGGCCAGCAGCCTTTGCAATACCTCGCGGCCTTCGGGGTGCTTCAGGTTGAGGGTCAGCGACTGCTTGTTGCGCGCCTGCACGAACCACCACAGGGAGGTGCCTTCGTACAGCTTGCGCCACTTGCGCAGCGGGTCGCCGCCATCGGGCGACTCGACCTTGACCACCTCGGCACCGAATTCGGCGCAGATGCGCGAGGCGAATGGCCCGGCGATCAGTGTGCCGAGTTCGACAACTTTGAGGCCGGCGAGGGGTTTGCTGGGCGTCGACATGGGGCATCCGTGGCAGTTGGGCAGAGCGGTGGTTTTATCACACGGCGGTTGCGCGGGGTACTGCTGCGGCGCATGGCGAGTGCGGATGGGTTAGACTGTGCGACTTTTCTTTTGCACGAAGCCCGTCGACCATGGCCCAGCCGTCCACCACCTACAAGTTCGAACTGAATCTCACCGATCTTGACCGTAACGTCTACCAAAGCGTCAAGCAGACCATCGCGCGCCACCCTTCGGAAACCGAAGAGCGCATGGCGGTGCGGTTGTTGGCCTACGCGCTCTGGTACAACGAGAACCTGTCGTTCGGCCGTGGCCTGTCGGATGTAGATGAGCCGGCACTGTGGGAAAAGAGCCTGGACGACCGCGTGCTGCACTGGATCGAAGTGGGCCAACCCGATGCCGAGCGCCTGACCTGGTGCTCGCGGCGCACCGAACGCACCAGCCTGCTGGCCTATGGCAGCCTGCGCGTGTGGGAAGGCAAGGTGGTCAGCGCGGTCAAGAACCTCAAGAACCTGAACATCGCCGCAGTGCCGCAGGAGGTGCTGGAAACCCTGGCCGCCGACATGCCGCGCGCCATCAAGTGGGATGTGATGATCAGCGAAGGTACGGTCTTCGTTACCGACGACCGTGGCCAGCACGAAGTGCAACTGCAGTGGCTACTGGGTGAGCGTGGCTGAAGCAACCCATGCGTATCGAACCTCGCCCCCTGCCTGCGACCCTGCCTTTTCTGGGTAACCTGCCACCCTTGCTCACCCGTTTGTATGCCGCACGCGGCGTGCAAAGCGAGGCCGAACTGGACAAAAGCCTTGCGCGGCTGCTGCCGTATCAGCAGCTCAAGGGCATCGAGGCCGGCGTCGACCTGCTGGTCGCTGCCATAGACCAGCGCCAGCGCATTCTCATTGTCGGCGACTTCGACGCCGACGGTGCCACCGCAAGTACGGTTGGGGTGCTGGGCTTGCGTTTGTTGGGGGCAGCCCATGTCGATTACCTGGTGCCCAACCGTTTTGAATACGGTTACGGCCTGACGCCTGAAATCGTCGAAGTTGCCCTGCAGCGCCAGCCGCAGTTGCTGATTACCGTGGACAACGGCATTTCCAGCGTCGACGGGGTGGCCGCTGCCAAGGCCGCTGGGCTGAAAGTGCTGGTGACCGACCATCACTTGCCAGGCGAACAACTGCCCGATGCCGACGCCATCATCAACCCCAACCAGCCGGGTTGCAGCTTCCCGAGCAAGGCGCTGGCCGGGGTCGGAGTCATCTTCTATGTGCTGATGGCCCTGCGCGCGCGGTTGCGCAGCCTGGGCCGCTACGCGACACAACCCCAGCCGAACATTGGTGAACTGCTCGACCTGGTCGCCCTGGGCAGCGTGGCCGATGTGGTGCCGCTGGATGCCAACAACCGCATCCTGGTGCACCAGGGCCTGGAGCGCATCCGTGCCGGCCGTGCCCGCCCGGGCTTGAAGGCCATTCTTGAGGTGGCCCGCCGCGATCACCGGCGCATCACCTCCACCGACCTGGGTTTCATTCTTGGCCCACGCCTGAATGCAGCCGGGCGCCTGGACGACATGAGCCTGGGCATCGAATGCCTGCTGTGCGAAGACCCGGCGCTGGCCCAGGACATGGCGCAGCAGCTGGATGACCTGAACCAGGACCGCAAGTCCATCGAGCAAGGCATGCAGCGCGAGGCGCTGGCCCAGCTCAAGGACCTGCCGGTCGAGTCGATGCCTTACGGCTTGTGCCTGTTCGATGCCGACTGGCACCAGGGCGTGATCGGTATTCTGGCGTCGCGGCTGAAGGAGCGTTACCACCGGCCGACCATTGCCTTCGCCGATGCAGGCGCTGGCATGCTGAAGGGCTCGGCGCGTTCTGTGCCAGGGTTCCATATTCGCGATGCGCTGGATGCCGTGGCGGCGCGCCACCCGCAATTGATCAGCAAGTTCGGCGGCCACGCCATGGCCGCTGGCTTGTCGTTGCCAGAGGCAAATTTCCCGGCCTTTGCCGAGGCCTTCGACGAAGAGGTACGGCGGCAGCTGCGTGAAGACGACCTGACCGGGCGCCTGCTGTCCGACGGCAGCCTGGCGGTGGAAGAATTCCACCTCGATCTGGCCAAGGCGCTACGCAATGCCGGGCCATGGGGCCAGCATTTCCCTGAGCCGCTGTTTCATGGCGTGTTCCAGTTGGTGGAGCAGCGCGTGGTGGGCGAACGGCACTTGAAAGTGGTGCTGAAGAGCGAGTGTGGCTCGGTGCGGCTGGATGGCATTGCCTTCGGCATCGACCGCGACGTATGGCCGAACCCGACGGTGCGCTGGGTCGAGTTGGCGTACAAGCTGGATGTGAACGAGTTTCGGGGCAATGAAAGTGTGCAGTTGATGATTGCCCACATGGAGCCGCGTTGACTGCAACCCTGTAGGAGCGGCCTTGTGTCGCGATGGGCTGCAAAGCAGCCCCAGGTTGTCAGCACATATGCACAAGTCCAGGCTTTCAGCACAGCTGCACAAATTGCCGGGGCTGCCTTGCAGCCCATCGCGACACAAGGCCGCTCCTACAAGGCCCAAGCGGCCGGCCACAGGCGTCTGTAAACAACTTGCCCAAAATCCCATGGAACCTTCCCCCCAGGCATTCTGGTCTAGTCTGAAGTATGACCGGACCCAGGCCAGGGACGTGCTATTGAGTGTCCGGGCCGGATCACCATTGGAGTTCTTGGGAGGTGCCCTCATGAGCCTGCTGCTCGAGCCTTACACCCTGCGTCAACTGACGTTGCCCAACCGCATCGCCGTTTCGCCGATGTGCCAGTATTCTGCAGCCGATGGCCTGGCCAACGACTGGCACCTCGTTCACCTGGGCAGCCGCGCAGTGGGTGGCGCGGGCCTGGTGATCACCGAGGCCGTGGCGGGTACCGCCGNNACCCCGGGGGCGGGGGGGGTCCCCGCCGATGGCCGCATCACCGCCGAAGACCTTGGGTTGTGGGAGGACGCACAGATCGCCCCGCTGCAACGCATCACCCGCTTCATCACCGCCCAGGGCGCCGTGCCCGGCATCCAGCTGGCGCACGCCGGGCGCAAGGCCAGTACCTACCGCCCCTGGCTGGGCAAGCACGGTAGCGTCAAACCCGAGGAGGGTGGCTGGCAGCCGGTGGGGCCCTCGAAGATTGCCTTCGACCCGCAACATACAATGCCACGCGAGCTGACCTTGGGCGATATCCAGGAGGTGGTCGGTGCCTTCGTTGCCTCGGCCGAGCGCGCGTTGCAGGCCGGCTTCAAAGTGCTCGAGGTTCACGCCGCCCATGGCTACCTGCTGCACCAGTTCCTGTCACCGCTGAGCAACCAGCGGCGTGACGAATACGGCAGTTGCTTCGAAAACCGCATCCGCCTGACCCTGCAGGTGGTGGAAGCGGTGCGCAAGGTATGGCCTGCCGAATTGCCCCTGTTCGTGCGGGTATCGGCAACCGATTGGGTAGAAGACGGCTGGAACCCGGATGAAACCGTCGAACTGGCCCGGCGCCTGCGTAACCTGGGCGTCGATTTGATCGACGTGTCCTCTGGCGGCACTTCGGTCAACGCCGAAATACCCACCGGCCCCGGCTACCAGACCCGTTTCGCCGAGCGCGTGCGCAAAGAGTCAGAAATTGCCACCGGCACCGTGGGCATGATCACCGAACCTGCGCAGGCCGAGCATATCCTGCGTACCGGCCAGGCCGACCTCATCTTCCTTGCCCGCGAACTGCTGCGCGACCCTTACTGGCCGCTGCATGCCGACGACGACCTGGGCGGTAACAAGGCCACCTGGCCGGCGCAGTACCAGCGCGCTACCAGCCGGGCCAACCCGATTCATGAGTCGGATCTGCGCGACTGATTCTGAAGGCGCGGCCTTGTGTGGCCACAGGGCCTCAGTCTAACCACGAAAAATACCTGGGGCACTGCGCGCCCCATCGCGACA
>NZ_AEWE02000156.1:3616-9766 GCF_000190455.2 Pseudomonas sp. TJI-51 | reverse complement strand
ACCGCGTCGCCTGCTTCGCGAGCAAGCCCGCTCCCACAATGAATCGCGCAGGCTTTTCACATTTTGGGAAAGACAGTTGCACCTACCTTGAACGCGGTTGAGGGGACCCAGCGTGACCGAGCATGATAATCAATGCTTGATCATCACATGCCGCACACAGGTGTAGTCCTCCAGCCCATACATCGACATGTCCTTGCCATACCCCGAGTGTTTCTGCCCGCCATGGGGCATTTCACTGACCAGCATGAAATGGGTGTTCACCCAGGTGCAGCCATATTGCAGGCGTGCGGCCAGGCGGTGGGCGCGGCCGGTGTCGCGGGTCCAGACCGAGGAGGCCAGGCCATAGTTGGAGTCGTTGGCCCATTCCAGCGCCTGCGCTTCGTCGCTGAAACGGGTTACCGACACCACCGGGCCGAACACTTCGTTGCGCACGATCTCATCATCCTGCAGGGCGTCGGCCAGCACCGTCGGCTCGAAAAAGTACCCATCGCCCTCGATTGCCTTGCCACCGGTCACCAGGCGAATGTGCGGCTGGGCGACGGCACGCTGTACCAGGCCGGCGACCTTGTCGCGGTGCTGGGCGCTGATCAGCGGCCCCAGCTCGGTGCCCTCGGCCTCCTGCAGGCCGGGCTTGATGCTGGCTACCGCTTCCCCCAGGCGCTCGACGAAGCGCTCATAGATACCGGCCTGCACATACAGGCGGCAAGCCGCCGTGCAGTCCTGGCCGGCGTTGTAGAAACCGAAGGTGCGAATACCCTCGATCGCGGCATCGATGTCGGCATCATCGAATACCAGGACTGGCGCCTTGCCGCCCAGCTCCATGTGCATGCGCTTCACGCTGTCGGCGGTGGCGCTGATGATATGGGCGCCGGTGGGGATCGAGCCTGTCAGCGACACCATGCGGACCTTGGGGTGCGTAACCAGTGGGTTGCCGACCGTCTGGCCACGGCCAAACAAAATGTTGAGCACCCCGGCCGGCAGCAGGTCCTTGGCCAGTTCCCCCAGGCGCAAGGCGGTCAACGGGGTCAGCTCGGAGGGTTTGATCACCACCGTGTTGCCGGCCGCCAGGGCCGGGGCGATCTTCCAGGCCAGCATCATCAGCGGGTAGTTCCACGGTGCAATCGAGGCCACCACGCCCAAGGGGTCGCGACGGATCATCGACGTGTGACCCGGCAGGTATTCACCTGCCGCCGAGCCGCCCAGGCAGCGCGCCGCACCGGCGAAAAAACGAAACACGTCGGCAATCGCCGGAATTTCGTCGTTGCGCGCGGCACTCAAGGGTTTGCCGCAGTTCTGCGATTCCAGCCGAGCCAGTTCATCGCCATGCGCCTCAATGGCGTCTGCCAGGTTCAACAACGCCTGGGCGCGGTCCTTGGGGCTGGTTTGCGACCAGCTGTCGAACGCATGGTCAGCGGCACGCACGGCGCTGTCCACCTGGGCTTCGCTGGCTTCGTTGATCTGCGCCAGGGCGGTGCCCAGCGCCGGGTCGAGCACGGTCCAGGTCGGGCCTTGGCCGGCGACCAGTTGGCCATTGATCAGCATCTGCGTTTGCATCGGGTACTCCTCCAGGGTCATTTGCCACTGCCCGCAACGCTGTCGCCGCCACGGGTCAGGTAATAGGCGCCAAGGATCGGCAGCATGGTCACCAACATCACCAGCATGGCTACCACATTGGTCACCGGCACGTCGCGCGGCCGGCTGAGCTGGTTGAGCAGCCAGATCGGCAGGGTGCGTTCGTGGCCGGCGGTGAAGGTCGTGACAATGATCTCATCGAACGACAGGGCAAAGGCCAGCATACCGCCGGCCAGCAGTGCCGAGCCGAGGTTGGGCAGGATGATGTAGCGAAAGGTCTGCCAGCCATCGGCACCCAGGTCCATGGAGGCCTCGATCAGGCTGTGCGAGGTGCGCCGCAGGCGGGCGATCACATTGTTGTAGACGATCACCACGCAGAATGTGGCATGGCCGACCACGATGGTGAACACCCCGGGCTCCACGCCCAAGGTCTTGAACGCCGAGAGCAGGGCGATGCCGGTGATGATGCCGGGCAGGGCGATGGGCAGGATCAGCATCAGCGATATGGCCTCTTTGCCGAAAAAGCTGCGCCGGTACAGTGCGGCCGATGCCAGTGTGCCGAGCACCAGGGCGATCAGGGTCGCCAGGCAGGCGACCTGCAACGACAGCTTGATCGCGTCCAGCACATCGGTGCGGGCGAAGGCCACGGCAAACCACTTCAGGGTAAACCCCGTGGGCGGGAAACTGAATGCTGCGTCTTCGGTGTTGAAGGCGTACAGGAAGATGATCAGGATCGGGAAATGCAGAAACAACAGCCCGCCCCAGGCCGCCAGGCGCAACCCTACAGAGGCTTGTTCAGAGTGCATCGAAGGCCCCCAGGCGCTTGACGATCGACAGGTACAGCGCAATCAGCACGATCGGCACCAAGGTAAATGCCGCCGCCATCGGCATGTTGCCGATCGCCCCTTGCTGGGCATAGACCATGCTGCCGATGAAGTAGCCGGGTGGGCCCACCAGCTGCGGCACGATGAAGTCGCCGAGGGTAAGCGAGAAGGTGAAGATCGAGCCGGCGGCGATACCGGGAATCGACAGCGGCAGTATCACCTGCATGAAGGTTTGCCCGGGGCGTGCGCCAAGGTCTGCCGAGGCCTGCAACAGCGACGGCGGCAAGCGCTCCAGCGAGGCCTGGATCGGCAGGATCATGAATGGCAGCCAGATGTACACGAACACCATGAAGCGCCCCAGGTGCGAGGTCGACAGCGTGCTGCCGCCCACGCCCGGGACCGTCAGCACGGCTTGCAGCAGGGCGTCCAGGTGCAGCTGGTGGACGAACCACTGGGCCACCCCACCCTTGGCCAGCAGCAGGGTCCAGGCGTAGGTCTTGACGATGTAGCTGGCCCACATGGGCATCATCACGGCGATATAGAAAAATGCCTTGGTCTTGCCGCGTGTGTAGCGCGCCATGTAGTAGGCGATGGGAAACGCCAGTACCGCGCTGGCCAGTGACACCGCCACCGCCATGCCCAGGGTCCGCAGGATGATGTCGAAGTTCGACGGGTTGAACAGCGCGGCGAAGTTGCCCAGGGTCAGGTCCGGGGTGACCGCCATGGTGAAGTCGTCGAAGGTGTAGAAACCCTGCCACAACAGGTTCAGCAACGAGCCCAGGTAGATGGCGCCGAACCAGGTCAGTGGCGGGATCAGCAGTAGGGCCAGGTACAGGTTGGGGCGCCGGTACAACACATCGGCCAGGCCTCGGAGCGCGCTCATGGCAATGGCCCAGCGCTTTCCTGCAGCACGGTCATCGCCTCGCGCGGCCAGTGCGCCTGCACCCGCTGCCCGGGTTGCCAGGCCTGGGGCTGTGCCTGCCAGCGGTCGTTGGCCTGGGTTACCGCCAACAGTTGGCCATTGTCCAGTTGCAACTCGTAACGGGTGGCGCTGCCCTGGTACTGCACATCGCGCAGCAGGCCGCTGACCTGGACCTCGTGGCTGGTGACCACCGGGTCGCCCAGGCGGATGTGCTCAGGGCGGATGGAAAACGGCGCCGGGTGGCCGTTGAGCGCCCTCGCCAATTCGCCACGCACCACGTTGGACGTGCCGACGAATTCAGCGACGAAGGTGGTGGCGGGTTTCATGTAAAGATTGCGCGGGGTGTCGACCTGTTCGATGCGGCCGCGGTTGAACACCGCGACCCGGTCCGACATCGACAGCGCCTCGGTCTGGTCATGGGTGACGAAGATGAAGGTGATGCCTAGCTGGCGTTGCAGCTTCTTCAGCTCGCCCTGCATCTGTTCGCGCAGCTTGAGGTCCAACGCGCCCAGCGGCTCGTCCAGCAGCAGCACACGGGGCCGGTTGACCAGTGCCCGCGCCAGGGCCACACGCTGGCGCTGGCCACCCGAAAGCTGCGCCGGCTTGCGCGCGCCGTAGCCGGCCAGGGCCACCATGGCCAGGGCTTGCTCGGCACGGCTGTGGCGTTCGGCCTTGGCCACGCCTTTCACTTTCAAGCCATAGGCGATGTTGTCGAGCACGTTCATGTGCGGGAACAACGCGTAGTCCTGGAACACGGTATTGACGTCACGCTGGTAGGGCGGCACGCCGGCAGCTTCCAGGCCGTGGATACGGATCGAGCCGCTGCTTGGCTGCTCGAAGCCGGCGATCAGGCGCAGGCAGGTTGTCTTGCCGGAGCCGGACGGGCCGAGCATGGAGAAGAACTCCCCATCGCTGATGTCGATGCTGACCTGGTCTACGGCCTTGACCTCGCCGAAGCTACGGGAAACCTGGGTGAACTGGACGGCTAGGGGCATACGCGGTTCTCTGTTGTACTTGTCTTGCCTGTATCGGCCCTGTCCCCGGCAAGCCGGCCCCACAGGGATCACACCACAGGGCCGGAACAGGCGGAGAAACCCTCAGCGCCCACCCATGATGGCAATGTAGTCTTGAGTCCAGCGGCTGTAGGGCACGAACTTGCCACCCTGGGCCTGCGGGGTTTTCCAGAAGGCGATCTTGTCGAAGTTGTCGAAGCCGTTGGTCTTGCAACCCTCGGCGCCGAGCAACTCGCTGCCACTGCAGGCTGCCGGCACCGCGGGCAACGACCCGAACCAGGCGGCCACGTCACCCTGGACCTTCGGCTGCAGCGACCAGTCCATCCATTGGTAGGCGCAGTTGGGGTGCTTGGCATCGGTGTGCAGCATGGTGGTATCGGCCCAGCCGGTAGCGCCCTCCTTGGGGATGGTCGACGCCACGGGCTGGTGCTCGGCCTTCAGGCCATTGACCATGTAGCCCCACGAACTGGAGGCGACCACGCCTTCGTTTTTCACGTCGCTCATCTGCACTGTGGCGTCGTGCCAGTAGCGATGGATCAGCGGTTGCTGCTGGCGCAGCAGTTCGAGCACCGCCTGGTATTGCGTTTCGGTCAGTTCATACGGGTCCTGGATGCCCAGTTCGGGCTTGGCCGACTTCAGGTACAGCGCCGCGTCCGCGATGTAGATCGGCCCGTCATACGCCTGTACGCGGCCTTTGTTCGGCTTGCCATCGGGCAGGTCCTGCGGCACGAACACCACGCCCCAGCTGGTCGGTGCCTGCTTGAACGTGTTGGTGTTGTACAGCAGCACGTTCGGCCCCCACTGGTACGGGGTGCCATAGACCTGTTTATCGACCACATACCAGCCACCGTTCTGCAGGCGCGGGTCGATGTTTTTCCAGTTGGGGATCAAGGCGGTGTTGATCGGTTGCACCCGTTTGCCGGCGATCAGCCGTAACGAGGCATCGCCCGAGGCGGTAACCAGGTCGTAGCCCCCCTTGGCCATCAGGCTGACCATTTCGTCCGAGGTGGCAGCGGTTTTCACGCTGACCTTGCAGCCTGTTTGCTGTTCGAAGCCGGTCACCCAGTCATACGCCTTGTCGCTTTCACCGCGCTCGATGTAGCCGGGCCAGGCGACGATGTCCAGGCGCCCTTCGCCAGGCCCCAGGGCCTTGGGCGGTTCGGCGGCCAGCAGGCCGGTACTGGCCAGCACGGCACAGGTGGTGGCGCCGAGCAATGCGGTCTTGTGCACGGGCATAGGTGTTCCCTCTTGTTGGAGATTGTGGTCGCGGCAGTGGTCGAGTCTAGTTGGCTTTTTGCCAGTCAATGCAACATCCAGAAGCAAATCCGCGCATGGTCCTTTACCGGGCAGGCCTTAATCTGGCGGACGACTTCCCATGCCTGGAGACTTGCACATGAACACCCGTGGCTTGCTGGACCAACTGCTCAAATCTGGCCAGGAGTTGCTGAACAAATCGTCTGCTTCCGGCAAACCCGGCGCTGGCGCCAGCGGGCTTGGCGGCCTGTTGTCCGGGGCCGGTGGTGGCTTGCTGGGCGGTGGCGCACTGGGCGTGCTGCTGGGCAACAAGAAGGCGCGCAAATATGGGGGCAAGGCCCTGACCTATGGTGGCCTCGCGGCACTCGGGGTGCTGGCCTACAAGGCCTACGGCAACTGGCAGGCGCGCCAGCAGGTGGCTGCCAGCGAGCCGCAGACGGTCGACCGCTTGCCGCCGGCCCAGGTCGAGCAGCACAGCCAGGCGGTGTTGCGGGCGCTGGTGGCTGCGGCCAAGTCCGACGGCCATATCGACGAACGCGAACGGGCGCTGATCGAAGGTGAGTTC
>NZ_AEWE02000156.1:3451-3582 GCF_000190455.2 Pseudomonas sp. TJI-51 | reverse complement strand
CCCCCCCAAACAAAAAAAGCCGCTGGACCCGGCTGAAGTCGCCCGCGCCGCACAGACGCCCGAGATGGCTGCCGAGATGTACCTGGCCAGCATGATGATGGTCGACCAGGAAAACTTCATGGAGCGCGCAT
>NZ_AEWE02000156.1:0-3356 GCF_000190455.2 Pseudomonas sp. TJI-51 | reverse complement strand
CGGTCCTTGTGGGAGCGGCCTTGTGTCGCGAAAGGGCTGCGCAGCAGCCCCAAAGATTTTAGCTTCGCCGCATGAAATGCCGGGGCCGCTGCGCGGCCCTTTCGCGACACAAGGCCGCTCCCACAAACGAAGCGATTTTTCCATGATGGGCCCCGTCCATTAGCGGGGATGCCAGGTTACCCCACATTTCACCCGCAAAAGCGTAAGGCCTCTAGGCTATACTTCGGCGATTTTCCCGCTCGTTGTGAATTCCTGAGGGCTGAATGTGAAGAACTGGACGTTGCGCCAACGGATCCTGGCAAGTTTCGCCGTGATCATCGCCATCATGCTGCTGATGATCGTGGCCGCCTACTCGCGGTTGGCCGCCATCGAAACCGCCGAAGCCGCCGTAGGTACAGACAGCATTCCCGGGGTCTACTACAGCTCGATGATCCGCAGCGCCTGGGTCGACAGCTACGTCACCAGCCAACAGTTGGTCGGGCTGTCCAACCACCGGGAAATCACCTCGGCCGACATGGAACTGTTCAAGAGTTTCGAAGACCGGCTGAAGCAATTCATGGCCAGTTACCAGAGCACCATCCAGAGCCATGACGACCAGGCCCGCTTCGACAGCTTCGTGCAGCTTGAAGAAAACTACATGAAGATTGTCGGCCAGGTGCTGGATGCCTACCGTCAGCGCAACTACGCCGAAGCCCAGCGCCTGATCAACGACGTACTCACACCCGCCTGGGTCGACGGTCGCAAGCACCTGAACGATGTCATCGAGAACAACCGCGCCTCCGCTGATGCCGCCACCCGCGATATCGTCAGTGCCGTGACCACCGCCAAGGGCAGCATGATCGTCTCGCTGTTGCTGGCCATTGTCGCGGCCGGGGTGTGCGGCCTGTTGCTGATGCGCGCCATCACCGCGCCCATGCAGCGTATCGTCCACGCTCTCGACAAGCTGCGTTCGGGTGACCTGAGCGTGCGCCTGAGCCTGGAACGTAAGGATGAGTTCGGCGCCATCGAGAGCGGCTTCAACGAAATGGCCGAAGCGCTGGCGAACCTGGTGGCCCAGGCCCAGCGCTCGTCGGTGCAGGTCACCACGTCGGTTACCGAGATCGCCGCCACGTCCAAGCAGCAGCAGGCCACTGCCACCGAAACCGCAGCCACCACCACGGAAATCGGCGCCACCTCGCGGGAAATTGCCGCCACTTCGCGTGACCTGGTGCGTACCATGACTGAAGTCACTTCGGCCGCCGACCAGGCCTCCAGCCTGGCCGGCTCCGGCCAGCAGGGCCTGGCCCGCATGGAAGAGACCATGCACCAGGTGATGGGCGCCGCCGACCTGGTCAACGCCAAGCTGGGCATCCTCAACGAAAAAGCCAGCAATATTACCCAGATGGTCGTGACGATCGTCAAGGTGGCCGACCAGACCAACCTGTTGTCGCTCAACGCCGCCATCGAGGCGGAAAAGGCTGGCGAGTATGGCCGTGGCTTTGCCGTGGTCGCCACCGAGGTGCGGCGCCTGGCCGACCAGACCGCGGTGGCCACTTACGATATCGAGCAGATGGTGCGTGAGATCCAGTCGGCGGTGTCGGCCGGGGTCATGGGCATGGACAAGTTTTCCGAAGAAGTGCGCCGGGGCATGTTCGAAGTGCAGCAGGTCGGCGAGCAACTGAGCCAGATCATTCACCAGGTACAGGCCTTGGCACCGCGCGTGCTGATGGTCAACGAAGGCATGCAGGCCCAGGCCACCGGTGCCGAGCAGATCAACCAGGCATTGGCCCAGCTCAGTGATGCCAGCACCCAGACCGTCGAGTCGCTGCGCCAGGCCAGCTTTGCCATCGATGAGCTTAGCCAGGTGGCCGCAGGCTTGCGTGGCGGCGTGTCGCGTTTCAAAGTCTGACCGCGATGACCGACACGCAAGCGCCGGCCGCACAGCCGGGCAACGCCAAGGGGGCGCTGTACCTGCAGTTCCGTATCAGGGAACAACGCTTTGCCCTGAGCGTGCACGAGGTGATCGAAGTGCTGCCACTTCGGCCACTCAAGCCGATTGCCCGGGCGCCAGCCTGGGTGGCGGGTATTCTGGCCCACCGTGGCCTGCTCATACCCGTCATCGACCTGGCCGCGCTCAGCTTCGGCCAGCCGGCGGCGCAGCGCACCAGCACCCGGCTGGTACTGGTGCACTACCGGGCTGGGCTGCAGCTGGGGCTGGTGCTGGAGCAGGCAACCGAGACCCTGCGCTGCCAGCCCGATGAGTTCCAGCCCTACGGTGTAGACACGGGCGAAGCCCCTTACCTGGGGCCGGTGCGTCAGGATGCCCTTGGCATGCTGCAGCGCATCGAAGTCAATGACCTGCTGCCCGACGCCGTGCACGCATTGCTGTACACGCAGGGCCCGACCGGGGGGCCGACATGACCGAACAGTGTTTTTTCCGTTTCTTGCGTGAGCGTATTGGCCTGGATGTGGAGTCTGTCGGCACGCCGATGGTCGAGCGTGCCCTGCGCCAGCGCAGCGTAGCGGTGGGCGCTGCCGATCTGGACGACTACTGGCTGCGCCTGCAGCAGTCCGGTGAAGAGCAGCAGGCACTGATCGAAGCGGTGATCGTGCCAGAGACCTGGTTCTTCCGGTACCCCGAGTCCTTCACCGCGCTGGCGGCCCTGGCGCACAAGCGCCGTGCCGAACTGGACGGCGCGCGGCCGCTGCGGTTGCTCAGCCTGCCGTGCTCGACGGGCGAGGAGCCCTATTCGCTGGCCATGGCCTTGTTTGATGCCGGTATGGCGCCGGGGGCGTTCCTGGTCGATGGCATGGACATCAGCCCCAGCTCGGTGGCCAAGGCCGGGCAGGCCGTGTATGGCCGCAATGCCTTTCGCGGCAGCGAGCTGGGTTTTCGCGAGCGTTACTTCGATGTGGTCGACGAAGGCCACCGCCTGCACGAGCGGGTACGCCAGCAAGTCAGCCTGCAGGTAGGCAATGTGCTCGCCCCGCTGCTGGCCAGCCGCGATGGCCTGTATGACTTCGTGTTCTGTCGCAACCTGCTGATCTACTTCGACGTGCCGACCCAGCAACGCGTCTTCGAAGTGCTCAAGCGCCTGCTGCACCCACAGGGGGTGCTGTTCATCGGTCCGGCCGAGGGCAGCCTGTTGGCGCGCCTGGGCATGCGCCCGCTGGGGATCGCCCAGTCGTTTGCCTACGTACGAGACCCAGGCAGCAGCACGCCTGCGCCGGCGGCAGCGGCAGCGGCAGCACCTGCCAGGCGCAGTTGGCCGGGGCCCGGGCCTGCCGGGTATTCGCAGCCGGCCTTGCCGGTGCCGCGGCCGCAGCGTGCGCTGCCGGTGGTGGCCCGGCCAGCGCCGGCCCGCGAGGCTGCGGGG
>NZ_AEWE02000155.1:311-1171 GCF_000190455.2 Pseudomonas sp. TJI-51 | reverse complement strand
AAGCCAGCGCCCACAGGTACGACGTTCCCGTGAGAGCAGGCTTCTTACAGGTGCAGCACAACCCTTGCAGGCAGTGGAGCCCTTGTGGGAGCCGGCGAGCCGGATCAGGCGTCCTGATAGCTCTCGATCGACGGGCAGGCGCACACCAGGTTACGGTCGCCGAATACATTGTCGACGCGGCCGACCGGTGGCCAGTACTTGCCTTCCACCAGGCCAGGCAGCGGGTACACCGCCTGCTCGCGGCTGTAACCGTGCGCCCATTCGCCAACCAGCTCGGCCGCGGTATGCGGGGCGTTTTTCAGCGGGTTGTCGTCTTTGTCCAGGCTACCGTCCTCGACCGCGCGGATTTCTGCGCGGATCTGGATCATGGCGTTGCAGAAGCGGTCCAGTTCTTCCTTGGACTCGCTTTCGGTCGGTTCGATCATCAGCGTGCCGGCCACCGGGAAGGACATGGTCGGGGCGTGGAAGCCGAAGTCGATCAGGCGCTTGGCCACATCGTCGACGCTGATGCCGCTGGTGTCCTTCAGTGGGCGCAGGTCGAGGATGCATTCGTGTGCCACCAAGCCATTGCCGCCGCTATACAGGACAGGATAGTGCTCTTCCAGGCGGCGGGCGATGTAGTTGGCGTTGAGGATCGCCATCTGCGACGCACGCTTGAGGCCGGCACCGCCCATCATGCGGATGTACACCCAGGTGATCGGCAGAATGCTGGCGCTGCCGAACGGCGCGGCGCACACCGCACCCTGGGTGTTTTGCAACTGCGCATGGCCGGGCAGGAACGGCGCCAGGTGCGACTTGACGCCAATCGGGCCCACCCCCGGGCCGCCGCCACCGTGCGGAATGCAGAAGGTCTTGTGCAG
>NZ_AEWE02000155.1:0-242 GCF_000190455.2 Pseudomonas sp. TJI-51 | reverse complement strand
GCGCCGTCGATGTACACCTGGCCACCGTTGTCGTGAATGATCGCGCAGATTTCGCCGATCGCTTCTTCGAACACGCCGTGGGTCGATGGGTAGGTGATCATGATCGCGGCCAGGCGCTCGCGGTGTTCGATGGCTTTGGCGCGCAGGTCCTCGACATCGACGTTGCCACGGGCGTCACAGGCGGTAACCACCACACGCATGCCGGCCATGTTGGCGGTAGCGGGGTTGGTGCCGTGGGCCGA
>NZ_AEWE02000154.1:0-2037 GCF_000190455.2 Pseudomonas sp. TJI-51 | reverse complement strand
AGCGATGGGGCCGGTACAGGTTAGCGGTCAACCCACCATCGGCACATGCCCTGGGTGGCTGGCAACCCGCGCCAGCCAGGCGCGAACGGCAGGGTGATCGGCCAGGTCGAACCCGCCCTGATGGGCCACATGGGTGTAGGCATACAACGCCACATCGGCAATCGAATACTGCTCACCGACCAGGTACGGGGTCATCTGCAGCTGGCGTTCCATCACCCTCAAGGCCTTGTAGCCGCCCTTGTGCAGCTTTTTGTATTCCTCCATACGCTCATCTGGCAGCCCCAGGTAAAACTGGATGAAACGCGCCACGGCAATGTACGGCTCGTGGCTGTACTGCTCGAAGAACTGCCACTGCAACACCTGGGTGCGCAGGCGCGGCTCGCTGGGCAGGAATGTACTGCCATCGGCCAGGAAATTGAGAATGGCGTTGGACTCCCACAGGTAAGTGCCGTCTTCCAGCTCCAGCACCGGCACCTTGCCATTGGGGTTCATCGCCAGAAACGCCGGCGTTTCGGTCTCGCCCCTGAGAATGTCCACCGGATGCCATTCGTACGGCCGGCCCAGCAGGCTCAACATCAACTTGACCTTGTAGCAGTTACCCGACTGGTAGTCGCCATAAACCTTGTACATCGCCCCTCCCTGCAAAGCAGTTTTGCAATTGCGCCCAATAGTTGGCGACTGTACGGCTAAAAGCAATGGCCGCTGTATGGCAAGGATCCACCTTGCTGGCTGTAGTCTGAAAAAACTGCTTACACCTTTACAAGGACTTTGTTCATGACCAATGCCACTTCCGCACGCCTGCGGCCCCTGGCAGACAGCGCCCCGTCGGCGGTGGTCGCCGGCTTCATCGCCATGCTCACCGGTTATACCAGCTCGCTGGTGCTGATGTTCCAGGCCGGCCAGGCGGCCGGGCTGACCACTGCGCAGATCTCGTCGTGGATCTGGGCGCTGTCGATTGGCATGGCGGTGTGCAGCATCGGCCTGTCATTGCGCTACCGCACCCCCATCACCATTGCCTGGTCCACCCCCGGCGCAGCGCTGCTGATCACCAGCCTGGGCGGGGTCAGCTACGGCGAGGCCATTGGCGCCTACATCACTTGTGCGGTGCTGGTGCTGGTGTGCGGGCTGACCGGCAGCTTCGAGCGCCTGGTCAAACGCATTCCGGCGTCGCTGGCTTCGGCGTTGCTGGCGGGCATCCTGTTCAAGATCGGCAGCGAAATTTTCGTGGCGGCGCAGCACCGTACCCTGCTGGTGTTGGGCATGTTCTTCAGCTACCTGCTGGTCAAGCGGCTGTCGCCGCGCTACTGCGTGCTGGCGGCCTTGCTGGTGGGTACCGCACTGTCGGGCGCGCTGGGCCTGCTGGACTTCAGCGGCTTCCACCTGGAAGTGGCCAAGCCGGTGTGGACCACGCCGAGCTTCTCGCTGGCCGCCACCATCAGCATCGGCATTCCGCTGTTCGTGGTGGCCATGACTTCGCAGAACATGCCTGGCGTGGCCGTGCTGCGCGCCGACGGCTACCAGGTACCGGCCTCGCCCCTGATCTCGGCTACCGGTTTTGCCTCGCTGCTGCTGGCGCCGTTTGGCTCGCACGGGGTCAACCTGGCGGCGATCAGCGCGGCCATCTGCACTGGGCCGCATGCCCATGAAGACCCCAGCAAACGCTACACCGCAGCGGTGTGGTGCGGGATTTTCTACGGCATCGCCGGGGTATTCGGGGCGACCCTGGCAGCGCTGTTTGCCGCGTTGCCGAAAGAGCTGGTGCTGTCGATTGCGGCGCTGGCGCTGTTTGGCTCGATCATGAACGGGCTGACGGTTGCCATGAGCGAAGCGCCCGAGCGTGAGGCTGCAGTGATTACCTTCATGGTGACGGCGTCGGGGCTGACCCTGTTCTCGATCGGGTCGGCGTTCTGGGGGATTGTGGCGGGGGTTTTGGCCCTGGTGATTCTTAACCCGCGCAAGGCCTGAGGGTTATTGATGCCTGTACCGGCCCTATCGCTGGCAAGCCAGCTCCCACGGGGATCGCATCAGGGCTGACAG
>NZ_AEWE02000153.1:0-2053 GCF_000190455.2 Pseudomonas sp. TJI-51 | reverse complement strand
GGGATTAGTTGACCACTACAGAGCGCTTTTGCCCGGACGAAAGCCATAGCTGTAGTCCGAGAACAGCGGGTCAAAGATTGGCGTGAGCTGTTGCTGCAGGGCTTGCTGGATCAGGCGATCCACGACACTGGGAATCCCCAGTTGCCGGGTACCGCCCTGCGGTTTGGGAATTTCGACCGCCCGCACTGCCTGGGGATGGTATTCACCAGCCAGCAACCTGGCCTTGAGAGTTGGCCAATACTGTTTCACATAGCCAGCCAAGTCAGCGACCGTCATGCCATCGGCACCCGGTGCTCCCTTGTTGCTGACCACACGCTGATACGCACGTTTGAGGTTGGCCGGTGCAAGCACCCGCCCCATCAGCGTGTCCGGCTCCGCGTTCGTCCACGCCACAGACGCCGTCGATGCCTGCGCACTGCCAGCCGTCACTCTCGGATTCTGTCCGGAACTTGGGGTCACAGTTCTCCCTCGGAGAAATTTCTGCTTTTCGACATTCGACGAGACTCTGGCGCCTACTGGCGGCATAACCTGTTCGGCCCTTGGTGGCGCGGTTAACTGCCACTTACTACGGCTTCGGCTGACTTCTGCACGTCCATCCCGTCGCCTCTTGACGCTCGGTAGCACAATGGCAAACGTGCAGATCTCCCAGGGTAATTCGCGTGACCTTCCTGCTTATGCCTGTCGGATCTACGTCGCAGCGTTCCGTGCAAGTATCGGGCTTTGAAGATATTGGCCTTCTCACCCCGCTGCGCCGCCTCTATCCGCTTCCTGTTCGTCAGGCCAGCATTTTGCCTCGGGCTTCCTTCAGATTCGCAGTCGCCCGCGACACCCTTGCCTCTGGCTAACACTTCCCCTTGCCGGGTGTGTAGAGGACTTTCACCTCCAAGTCACCCGCTTGGCCACCATAGTCAAGCGGGTTGCGCTGACGCGCAACGCGCCATGCCTGGCGCACCAATCAAAAAAGCCCGATACGCTGTATCGGGCTTTTTGGTTACTGAGCTAATCGACAGTGAGCAAGCCCAGTTCAGGACCTGGGTTACCTAGGGTCTGTTGCCGTTTCGCGAACGGCCGCGTCGAAACGGCAACAGACCCTAGCGATCAGGAAGCAATCCTGCCTAGATATCGAGGCAGATCTTACCGAAGTGACGATTACTTTCCTGATAGCGGAACGCCTCAACAATTTCGTCCAGCGGAAAATGGCTATCGATAACCGGACGCATGCCATTGGCATCGATAGCCCTGATCATCTCCTGCTGCTGGGTACGGTTTCCAACCAGCACACCCTGCAGTCGCAACTGCCGTGTCAGCGCAGTAACGATGCTCAGCTCCCCGGCAACGCCGGTAAGGATACCAATCACAGAAATATGCCCACCAACACGTGCCGCAATCATCGACTGCTCCAGGGTCGCGGGTCCGCCTACTTCGATGACGTGGTCAACTCCCCGATCATTGGTTAACTCACGCACTTTCTCGCCCCAGTTGGGCGTACGGCGATAGTTGATCAGGTGGTCGGCCCCCATGGCCTTCAGCCGCTCCAGCTTCTCATCGCTGGAAGAGGTGGCAATGACCGTCGCGCCGGCCATTTTGGCGAACTGAAGCGCGAAGATCGAAACCCCGCCGGTACCCTGTATAAGAACGCTGTCCCCAGGCTTCAACGAATCGTCGGCCATCAACACGCGCCAGGCGGTCAGGCCGGCCGTGGTAAGCGTTGCAGCCTCAGCATGAGTCCAGCCCTGGGGCGCCTTGGTAAAAGACGTGGCTCGCGCCGTAACGGCTTCCCGAGCATAACCATCGACACCATCGCCCGGCACCGTTCCAAAACCCTCCTGCTGCGGCTCGCCATCAAGCCAGTCAGGAAAGAACGTACTCACGACCTGATCGCCTACGGCGAACTCGGTGACTCCCTCACCTAAGGCAACCACCTCTCCAGCACCGTCTGCCATGGGAATCCGCTGCACGCTCGGCCCCCACAGGCCGCTTACGACGGCAAAGTCATGGTAATTAAGGGAACTGGCACGCAGCCTTACTGTAATTTGGGGAGAGCTACGAGTTG
>NZ_AEWE02000152.1:0-2545 GCF_000190455.2 Pseudomonas sp. TJI-51 | reverse complement strand
TGTAGTGGTCAACTAATCCCGGACACCGGATTAAGTTTTTCCTCGGCAATCGCCGGAGGTAACCCACCGTTGAACTGATGCGGTCGCTCCCAGTTGTAGCGCTGCATCAGAAACCTGCCGATGTCCTGCTGTGCCTGCGCAGCACTCATGTAGCCCACACTTGGCACCCACTCCGTTTTCAGGCTGCGGAACAAACGCTCCATAGGCGCATTGTCCAGGCAATTACCTCTGCGGCTCATGCTTTGCTTGAAGCGGTAACGCCACAACCGCTGACGAAAAGCTCGGCTGCCATACTGGCTGCCCTGATCACTGTGAAACAGTACATTCTGCGGCCGCCCGCGGTGCTCGTACGCCATGTCCAGCGCCTTGATGACCAATTCGCTGTCCGGTTTGGGTGAAAACGCCCAACCCACCATGCGACGTGCAAAAAGGTCGATAACTGCCGCCACATAGTGCCACTGGCCTTGAGCCCACACATACGTGATGTCGCCGCACCATACTTGATTCGGTGCCGTAACATCGAATGCGCGCTCCAGCACGTTCGGGATGTCAGGGCGCTCTACTGTGGCCTTCTTGTAGGCATGTGAACCCGGTTGCTTACTGATCAGCTTCATTTCGCGCATCAACTTGCGCACCTTGAAGCGGCCGATCTGAATGCCTTCTTGGCGCATCATGCACATGATGGTTCGACTACCTGCGGCACTACGGCTCTGTGTAAATAGCTCGTTAACCCGAACGCGCAGTGCCAGTCGCGCAACGTCCGGAGATCGCCGTTTATGGCAATGCGCGTAGTAACACGAGCGAGTGACTTCAAACACCGAGCAGAGTAATTCGACAGGCTCCTCGCGGCGGAGCTGATCAATCAACGCGAGCGCTCGTGTTCCTCGGCCATCAAGAGCGCGGTAGCCTTTTTTAAAATCGATTTCTCCCGCTCAAGTCGAGCGATTCGAGCTTCCAATTCCTGGATTTTCTGTTGCTCAGGCGTCAGCGCCTTACTTTACGGAGTAACGCCGGTGCGCTCCTGCTGCAGTTGATTGACCCAGCGACGCAACGCGGACTCGACCACCCCAAGCGAGCGGCTGGCTTCGATATGGCTATAGCCTTGATCGAGCACGAGGACTGCGGCCTCGCGTTTGAATTCAGCGGAAAAGGAACGACGTTGTTTGGTCATCAGACACCTCTATCTGGCGAGCATTCTCGCCTAAATGGGTGTCCGGTTTCATTAGACCACTACATCTAATACTTTCTCGAATCGAAGCGACGGGCGTCGAATTGCGCATAGTGCAGGAGGTGGAGAACCTACAAGCTGCTCTAGGCTTGACCAAGTCCGGCGTAGGACTGACATTCGTACCCCACAGCGTCGGCGCCGAGCAACGCCAAGGCATCGTTTTCTTACCGATTCGTCGTGAACCGCTGCACTCTCCCTTGAGTGCGGCCTGGCTGCCAGGATCTCAGTCGCTCGCCCTGCGCAACTTCCTTCCCCTGCTTACCATGGTTGGGCAAGGCCGCCACGTTTCACCGCCCCCCGGCAACCGGGATGATGGCTCCAGTGATGTAACTCGCTGCCTCTGAGGCCAACCAGCACACGCAATCGGCGACCTCCTCCGGCGATCCTGCTCTACCTGCTGGTAGTGCAGCCGCCATTTCGGTCAGCCGCTCGGGCTTGCCGGCGGCGGCGTGCAAATCTGTCTCGATCAAACCTGGGGCTACCGCGTTGACCCGGATGCCCTCGCTGGCCACCTCCTTGGCCAGGCCGCGGGTCAGACTGTCGATAGCTCCTTTGGTCGCTGCATAGTGGATCCACTCCCCGCCGCCACCCAGCTCGGCGGCCCGAGAAGAGAGATTGACGATGACCCCGCCCACTCCGCCATGGGAACGCCCCATGCGCCGTACTGCTTCGCGAGCACACATGAATGACCCGAAAACGTTGACTTGGAATACATGTTCAAGACGTTCGTAGGACAGCGTTTCAAGCCTGGAGAACCCTTCGGTGATGCCAGCGTTGTTAACCAGCAGCGCAAGGGGAGCGGGACGTTGGTCGAGCGCTTGGAACAAAGCGTGCACAGACTCGGGCGAAGCTATGTCCAAATGGCAGCTCCAAGCTACACCGCCTGCGCCACAGATTGCGCCCACCACAACTTGCGCCGCTTCTGCGTCGCGCTCGTAGGTCAGGCACACCTCATATCCTTTGTGCCCGAGCTGCCGAGCTACAGCCGCACCTATTCCGCGACCTCCACCCGTTACCAATGCCAAGCGTTTCATGGTGATCTCCTTATCCGATCCAAGGAACCTTCGAGCGCACTCGACGTTTGTCGTCACTCTACGCCAAAATCTTTAAACCTATCGTACCTGCCGCCGGTGAGCGACTCGCGGATTAGGGTTTCTAGCAGGTTTGGGCATTTGACTAGCCTGCGCATACAACCACTCTCTGTCGTGACGATGCAGCCAGGTGTAAAGCGATTGGCATTCGCGGCTCATGTTTGCCAACAATAAAGATTGTCACAACCTCTCACGAGTTATCTGCCGTCTGAATCGCCCCTGGTTT
>NZ_AEWE02000151.1:2896-28702 GCF_000190455.2 Pseudomonas sp. TJI-51 | reverse complement strand
CAGGCGTTACTGGCCCGAAACAAACGTAGGAGCGAGCGCAGCTCGCGATGGCGCCGCGCGGGCGGCGCTCGATCTCACAGGCGCTGCATATCTTCTGGCAAACACCTGTCAGCCCTGATGCAATCCCTGTGGGAGCTGGCTTGCCTGCGATGGGCTGAGCAGCAGCCCCAATCAGTGTGGCATCACCCTCAAGTAAACAGCATCAGGCATCAAGAGCGGCCATAGGGTGCGAAAGCAACGACCGCCAGCCTCAGGCCAACGCCCGCTGCACCTCGCCAACCGTGCTCGCCAGGCTGCTCAGGTGCAGGCTCAGTACCCGCTCGACAGGCGCCTGGTCCAACGGCCAGTGCAAGGCGATGCTCCCGGCCAGGCGGCCTTCGGCATGCACGGGCAAGGCAATGGCGCGAATCAGGTGCGGCAGGCGTACCGGGTACTCCCAGTGGCCCTCGGTGCGCTGGCCGAAACCTCTGTGTGCCACTTTCTCGATATCGCGCAGCAACGCATCGTCCCGCAGCCGCGCATCGGCCGCCAGGCGTTGCACCTCCTCCAGCCCCAGCTCACCCAGGCAGGCGCGGCCCATCGCCGAATGGAACAAGCTGGCATGATGGCCGACGATCTGGCAGGTATGCGGGTAACGCTTGCGCAGGATCTGCGGAATGGCGCTTTCCATGACCTCCAGCCGCTGACCATCGAAACACGACAGGTCCACCACCAACCCGGTACGTTCGCTCAACTCCAGCAGCATCGGCGCGGCGCGTTCCACCAGGCGCCGCTTGAAGCGCAACTGGCGGTCACCGTACAAGCGCCGCGAGCACAGCCGATAGCGCCGGTCGCTGAGGCCGCGATAAACCCAGCCCTGCACCTGCAAGGTAGCAAGCATGCGCGACACCGTGGCCTTGGGCAGTGTGGTCAGGTAATGCAGTTCTTCAAGGCCCAGTGCCTGGTGCTCGCCCAGCAGGTCGACGATGGCCAGCGCCCGCTCCACCGAACGCACGCCGCCACCTTCTGCCGTGTTGCCCATGGGGATGACCTCCTGGTTGCCAGAGGGTCAGCATAGCCAGCAAAAAGCGCGCCTGGCCAGCACCTCATGGCGCCTGCAGGCTGGGCGGCGGGCAACGTTGCACCCAGCCGGTGAGTTGTTCATGGGCATAGGCCAACTGCAACACGGCATGGTCTGCCTGGGCCGGGCCAATGATCTGCAAGCCCATGGGCAAGCCGCCAGGGTTGAAACCGATCGGCACGCTCATGCTCGGCAAGCCGGCCAGGGTCGGCCCGATCACCACTTCCATCCAGCGATGGTAGGTGTCCATGGGCCGCCCGCCTACCCGCTGTGGCCATGGCAGGCCCGCATCGAAAGGGAACACCTGGGCCGATGGCAGCAGCAGGAAATCGTGATGCTCGAACAGCTCAGCCATGGCGCGGTACCAGTCACTACGGTCCAGCGAAGCCTGGTACAGCGCTGCAGCACTCAACTGCAAGCCGCCTTCCACCTCCCACTGTGCTTCGGGCTTGAGCAGTGTGCGCCGGGCCGGGTCGGCATAGGCTGCGCTCAGGTTGCCATGCACCAGGAAGTGGCGGTGCGTGAGCCAGCACTGCCACAAGCGAGCCAGGTCGAATGCCGGTTGGCAGGCCTCGACCCGGCAGCCCAGCTCGGCGAAATCGGCCAAGGCCGATTCGCACAGGCTCATCACCCCGTCATCCATCGGCAGGGAGCCGTTGTAGTCCCCCAGCCAGCCCACCCGTACGCCGCGCAGATCACGTTGCAAGCCGGCGGCGAAATCGCGCCGGCCTTCGCTCAGCGCCAGCGGTGCCCGCGCATCTGCCCCGGCCTGAACCGATAACAGCCGGGCCACATCGGTCACGCTGCGGCCCATCGGCCCCTCGGTGGCCAACTGCTGCACGAACAATTCCGGCGCAGGGCCGTGGGGCACCCGCCCCTGCGAGGGGCGCAGGCCGAACACGTTGTTGAACGCCGCCGGGTTGCGCAACGAGCCCATCATGTCGCTGCCGTCGGCCACCGGCAGCAGGCGCATGGCCAGTGCCGCCGCCGCGCCACCGCTGCTGCCCCCCGCCACCCGTGTCGGGTCGTAGGCATTGGTGGTGGTGCCGAACAAGGTGTTGTAACTCTGCGACCCCAGGCCGAACTCGGGCACGTTGCTTTTGCCCACGATCAAGGCGCCACTTGCCCGCACCCGCGCCACACTGATCGCGTCGTGCTGGGGAACCTGGTCGGCGAACAGCGGCGAACCCAGTGTGGTACGCAGCCCGGCCGTGGCCGCCAGGTCCTTGATGGCCTGGGGCATGCCATGCATCCAGCCGCGTGAATGGCCGCGGGCCAGTTCGCGGTCACGTTGGTCGGCCTCGGCCAGCAGCGCCGCGGCCGGGCGCAACGAGACCAGCGCATTGACCCGTGGGTTGCACCGCTCGATGTGCACCAGGTAGGCCTGCATCACCTCGCGACACGACAGCTGGCGGGCGTGTATGGCCTGGGACAAGGCTTCGGCGCCGAGGGCGACAATGGGGTCGATGACAAGCGGCTTCACGGTTTCACTCCAAGGTTGAAGGCAGCCCGGTTGCCCGCCCGGGGTGCGTCTTTCAGGCAGTAGGTAGCCAACAAGGTCAGCAGGCAGGCAAACAGTACATAGAACGATGGCGCCACCGGGGTTCCCAGCGCCTGGGTCAGCCAGGTCACGATCAACGGGGCAAAGCCACCGAATACCATGACGGCCACGTTATAGGCCACCGACACGCCGGTGGAACGCACCTCGACCGGGAACTGCTCGGCCAGGGCAGTCGGCGCCGGGCCGAAGAAACCGCCGATGGCCGTGCACAGCAGCAATTGCATGACCAGCAGGCGCTCCAGGGATGGCGCCGCGGCGACCCAGACATACAGCGGGTAGACCATCACGAAGAATGCCAGGGTGAAGGCCATCAGCACCGGCCGCCGCCCAAAACGGTCCGACAGCGCCCCGGCCAGTGGAATGACCACCGTCATCAGGCCCACCGCGAGCATCTGCACCAGCAGCACCTGGTCCAACGGCAGGCCCAGGCTTTTGTGAGCAAACGTCGGCATGTTCACCAGCACCACATAGAACGACACTGTGGCGCCAGAAGCCAGGCCCATGGCCACCAGCAGGCTGCGCCGGTGTTCACGCAGCACCTGCGGCAGGCTGGGCGAGCGGCCCTTGGCCTGGCGGCGGGCCTCGATGAACGCCTCGGGCTCTTCCATGTGCTTGCGAATCCACAGCCCTACCGGGCCGATCAGCAGGCCCAGCACGAACGGGATACGCCAGCCCCAGCTGTCCAGCGCCGCAGGCGAGCACAGGTGGGTAACCAGTGCCACCATTGCCGCACCGCCGAACACCGCCAGGCATTGCCCCACCAGTTGCCAGGAGCCGTACAGGCCCTTGCGGTGGGCCGGGGCACTCTCCACCAGGAAGGCCGTGGCGCTGGCGTACTCACCGCCCGTGGCAAAGCCCTGCAGCATGCGCGCCACCACGATCAACAGCGGCGCGGCCATGCCAATGGCCAGGTAATCGGGGGCAAAGGCGATCATGGCGATCGACACGGTCATCAGGCGGATGATCAGCTGCATCGCTGCCTTGCGCCCCTTGCGGTCGGCGTACATGCCCAGCAGCACACCGCCCACCGGGCGCATGAAAAAGCCGACACCGAAGGTGGCCAGGGCCATCAGCAGCGAGGCGTATTCATCGTCGGAGGGGAAGAATTGCCGGGCAATGATGCTGGCCAGAAAGCCGTACACGATAAAGTCATACCACTCCAGGGCGTTGCCAATGACGGCAGCCACCACTTGCCGGGTACGCGACACGCCATTACTCGAAGTCTGCATAGGGAGCACTCCACACGGTGTTTGGGTGATCGCCCGGGCACGGTCGCACCCGGGTTCCAGCGGCAGTCTGTAAAAACGGCAGGATCAGGCAGGTGCTAGCCAGCGCTCTGCCAGCGCGCCCCAGTAGGCAGCGCCGGTCAGCAGGATGTCGTCGTTGAAGTCGTAGCCGGGGTTGTGCACCATCGGCCCCGCGACGCCGTTGCCGATGAACAGGTAGGCCCCCGGGCAGCGTTGCAGCATCCAGGCAAAATCCTCGCTGCCCATCAGCTTGCGGGTGTTGGTATCCACCGCGTCGGCGCCCAGCAACTCCACGGCTACCTGGGTGGCGAAGGCGTTTTCTGCCGGGTGGTTGACCAGCACGGGGTACGCCGGGCGGTGCTCGATGCTGGCGCGGCAGCCGAAGCTTTCAGCCTGGTGGGTGATGATCGCCCGCACCCGCTGCAGGGTCTGCGCCCGTACTTCAGCATCCAGCGCCCGCAGGCTCAGGCGCAGCAGTGCCTGTTGCGGGATCACGTTGGCCGCTTCGCCGGCCTGCAGGGCCCCCACCGTCACAACCGCTGCCTCCTGGGCATCGATATTGCGCGCCACCACGGTTTGCAATGCCAGCACCACACTGGCGGCGGCGACCAGCGGGTCGACGGTCAGGTGCGGCATGGAGCCGTGGCCCCCCACGCCGTCCAGGGTTACGGTGAGCAGATCTTGCGAAGCCATCATCGGCCCTTCCCGTAAGCCCAGCTGCCCCGCGGGCAACCCTGGCATGTTGTGCATGCCGAACAATGCATCGCAGGGAAAACGCGTCAGCAAGCCATCGGCCAGCATCGCCTCGGCACCACCCTGCCCCTCTTCTGCCGGCTGGAATATCAGCGTCAGTGTGCCGTCGAACTGCCGGGTGGCGGCCAAGTAGCGGGCGGCACCGAGCAGCATGGTGGTATGCCCATCGTGGCCGCAGGCGTGCATGCAGCCTTGGTGCTGGCTGCTGTAGGCGGCACCGGTGGCCTCATGGATGGGCAGCGCGTCCATGTCGGCACGCAAGCCCAGGCGGCGCTGGCTGCTGCCATGGCGCAGCACGCCCACCACGCCGGTCTTGCCGATGCCGGTGTGCACCTCGTAGCCCCATTGTTCCAGGTGGCCGGCGACCAGCGCTGAGGTGCGGTTTTCTTCGAAACCCAGTTCCGGGTGGGCGTGAATATCATGGCGGATTGCGTGCAGGTCGCTGGCCACCTCGTTCAGCCAGGCCAGGATGTGCTGATGTCGGGACATGTGCAGTCTCCTTGTGCGGGTGGTTTCCCGTTCTTGTTGTTCGCCTTGAGGTCACGACGGGTGAGGCAGGTCGTGCTGGCTGCCAGCTAAACCTGGCCTGCCGTGGCACACAACCGAAACTGGTTTCATGCTGCGGAACAAAAGCCTGGTGCTGGTGGTGCTCCATCCGCAGCCACGCATAGGAAACCGTCGCTGGCGCATAGGTTACAGACGCGAATGATTCTCGGTCAGGCGATACAATGCCGGCCGTTGCGTGCCCGTGCGGGGTGCGCGTTGCCAACATCGAGGAACGGGCATGGCCAGAACAACGCTGGTGGGGGTTTTCACAGGGCTGGTGGTCGCAGGCGGTATGACGCCGACGAGCGCGAGCGAACGGCTGGTGCTGGAAGACACGGTGGTGGCCAGCGACAAGCTTGAACAAGCCCGCGACCAGTTGCCTGCCAGCCTCTCGGTGATCGACGCCAGGACCCTGCATAGCACACCGGTGGACTCGCTGGAACAACTGGTGCGGCGCACCCCGGGGTTCACCTTCCAGCCCTTTGGCCAGTCGGGCACGCAACTGCCGGTGGTGCGCGGCCTGACCTCCAATGCCACGGCCTTCTCCAACTCGCTGCTGATGCTGGTCGACGGCGTGCCGGTGTTGCGCGGCCAAGGCTTCGACAATGACCTGGTGGGCGTCGAGCGCGTGGAGATCCTGCGCGGTCCGCAATCGGCACTGTACGGTCGCAACGCCGAGGCCGGCGTGCTCAGCGTGTTCACGCGCCAGCCGGGCGACGCCGACTACGCCCGGGTGGAAACCGGGCTGGGCAGCCGTGACAAGCGCCTGGTCAGCGCCGACCTGAGCACCGCGCTGATAGAAGGCACCCTGTATGCAGGCGCCGCCGGCCAATGGACAAGCCAGGACGGCTACCTGGACGACGACTTCGCCGGTGGCCAAGCCGACGACCGCGAGCGCCAGAGCGGCCGCCTGACCCTGCGCTGGACGCCGGACGCGCTCACCGACGCGACCCTGCGCTACAGCACCCTGAAATACCGCGACCAGGCCGCGCAATGGGGCAGCCGCACGGGCCGCGACCGGGCAGTGAATTCCGGGCTGGCCGGGCGTAACCACTCCAGCGGCGACACCTGGTCGCTGGACCTGCGCCGGCAACTGGGCGGCGACCTGGAACTGCGCTCGATCACCGCACGCAGCGTGTTCGACGACCGTCTACGCCAGGACACCGACTTCCAGCCAAGCGACCTCATGCACCTGGCCCGCGACTACCACTTCGAAACCCTGAGCCAGGAACTGCGCCTGAGTGGCAGCCACGGGCAAGGCCGCTGGCTGCTGGGCGCGTATGCCGACCGTGAAGACCACGACCTGGATTACCAGCAGAAACTGCCGATGGGGCTCAGCCGCACCCAGGCCGGCCTGGGGGGCAATACCGCCGCGCTGTTCGGCCAATGGCTGCAGCAGCTGTCCGGGGCCTGGTCGTTGACCTTGGGTGGCCGCTATGAGTACGCACGTGCCTGGATCGACCCGGCAGGCAACCGCAACCAGTCCGACAGCTGGCAGCACTTCACCCCCAAGGTGGCATTGCAGTATGCGCTGAGCGAGGATGCCCAGGCCTACGTCAGCTACAGCCAGGGCATGCGTGCGGGCGGCTTCAATGCCTTCGCCAGCAGCGCCGGCAACCCGGCATACGACCCGGAGCAGGTGCGCAGCCTTGAGGTGGGCCTGAAGGGCCTGACCGCGGACCAGCGCCTGCGCTACTCGGCGGCGCTGTACCGCATGCAGGTGCGTGACATGCAGGTACAGCAACTGGTGCAGCAGGGGCTGGTGTACATCACCAATGCGGCGGCGGCGACCTCCACCGGCCTGGACCTGGACCTGGAATACCTGCTGGGCGAACGCTGGACCCTCACTGCAGCGCTGGGGCTGAACCGCACCCGCTTCGAGCGGTTCCGCGAGGGGAGCAACGACTACGAGGATAACCGCAACCCGTTCGCCCCGGACTTCACCGGCCACCTGGGCCTGCGTTACGACGCCGATGCCGGCTGGTACGTACAGGGCGCGCTGAGTGCGGTGGGCAAGGTGTATCTGGACGCTGCCAATACCTATCGGCGCCCCGGCTACGGCCTGGTGGACCTGAGCGCTGGCTACCGCTTCGGGCAGTACACCGTCAGCACCTATGTCGACAACCTGCTGGACAAGCGCTACGACGCCCAGGGGCTGCTCAATGGCGCTGTGACCGTGTACAGCCCGCCACGCGAGGTGGGGATGAGGGTCAGCTTCGAGCTGTAGGGGGGGCGCGCCGCTGCGACCCACGCCATGGCCCGCAGCGGCGCCCTGACCGGGCTCAGCGCTTGCGCCCGAAGATCGACTTTGGTGACCGCCCGAAATAGCGGGTGAACGCCACGGTGAAGTTGTTCGGGTATTTGTACCCCACCTGCCACGCCGCCTGCGCCACCTGTTGCCCGGCCTCCAGCAAGGTCATGGCCTTGCGCATGCGCAATTCCAGCAGCATGCGTGCCGGTGTGGTGTCGAACAGGTAACGGAACCCCTCCTTGAGCTTGTGTTCGTTCATGCCCACCGCCGTGGCCAGGTAATCCACGGTCAACGGCTTGTCCAGTTGCTCGCACAACAGGTTGCGCGCCCGCTCGATACGCTGCACGTCGCTGGTACTCAAGGCCGCGGCGGTGCTGGGCGGCGGCGCCAGCAGGTTGAACTGCTCGGCCAGCAGGCTGAGGGTGTGGATATGCAGGTCCAGCCGGTGGGCCGGGTCCAGACCGCCCGGTTGCAGGTAGCGCACCAGCGCGGCGGCATGGGCTTGGGCGGCCTGGGAGCTGGGCCGGAAATCCAGGCGGTGCAACCGGCCGCTGCCCAGCACTTCAGTGGCCCGTGCCTCGCCCACGTACTTGCACAGCGTCGCGTGGTCGATCACCACGCGCAGTTGCGAAGCGGTTTCGTTGGCCTGGTAACGGCGCTCGCCAGGCGTGGCACGGAAGGCGGTGATGGTGGTGTGCCCCGCCTCGAACGCCAGGCTGCTGCCGTCCTGGCCGATGAAGCCGGATTTTCCCTGCAGCCCCACCGTCACCACCATCACGTGGCCGTCATGCGGCCCGCAGGTCTCCTCCACCAGCGGGCGTGTGGGGTGGTAATGCAGGCGCCCCAGCGACAGGCCTTGCTCCAGTTGCAGCAGGTCGGTGTGGCACTGCCCGTAGGCTTCGTCCAGTTGCAGGCGCAGGCGCCCGTCGGCGCTCAGCGAACGGTGCCGGGGCTGGTCCAGGCCCAGGCGGCAGGTGGCGTTGCTCGTGTTCATGAAGACATCCCTGAGGATCTGCGGCCGTCGCACCGCATAGAAACGGCTCCGGCTCGCATATTTTATGTGAATGATTCTTATTTAATATATACCACCCTTTGAGCTGATTCGGCCATGCCCCGTTTCGTTCCTTATCCGTGGGCCCGCAACGGCCACACACGCGACAACTACAGGAAGTTACCGTGACCCGACTTGCACCCCGCCCCCGCGACCCGCACCCCACCGCCACCCACCCCTTGCAAGCCTGTTGGGACCTGCAACTGGGAGGGCTGGCGGCCGACGCCTTGCAGCTGGCGCTGGCACACGGCCTGTTCGATCACCTGCAGCAATACCTCGCCCCCGCCCAGGTGGCGCAGGCCCTGGACTGGCATGCCGAGGGCGCCGACTACTTCCTCGAACTGCTGTGGAGCCTGGACCTGCTCGAACGCCATGCTCAGCGCCCGGCGCGCTACCGCAATAGCCCGCTGGCCGACCGCCACCTGCGCAGCGACGCGGTCCAGTACTGCGGCGATGCCTTGATGTTCCGCCACCGCGTGCTGCGGGAAACCGGCGCACAACTGGACGGCTACCTGCGCACGGGCATGCCGCGCCAGGCGCCGAGTACCGCCCAGCTCGACCAGGGGTGGGCCAATGCCGCGCGCTTGCAGATCGCCCAGGAACAACGAGCGGTCACCTGCGACAGCGCCTGTGCCTTGCTGGCCAGCCTGCCGGAGTACCCACGCCTGCAACGCCTGCTCGACCTCGGCGGCGGGCCGGGCCTGGTGGCCATCGCCCTGGCCCGACAACTGCCGGCGCTCAGCGGCGTGGTCCTCGAATACCCCGAGACGGCACAGGTGGCCGCCGACAATATCGCCGCCGCCGGCCTGGGCGCCCGGCTGAGCGCGCGCGGCGCAGACATGAACAGCGACGACATCGGCAGCGGCTACGACCTGATCTGGTGCTCGTCGGTGCTGCACTTCGTCGACGACCTGCCGGCCACCTTGCAGCGCCTGCACGCGGCGCTCGCGCCCGGTGGCCTGCTGGTGTGCTGCCAGGCTGAAGTGCCCCAGGCCCGTCAGGTCGCGGCCCAGGTGCTGCCCTACTACCTGCACATGCGCCTGCAAGGCCGCCACGTACTGGCCGAGGGCGAGCTGGCGCAGCTGCTGCGCGACAGCGGCTGGCGTGGTGTAGAGCAGGTCGATGGCGTGCGCTACCCACTAACGCCGGTAACGGCAGTCATCGCCCGCAAGGCCAAGGAGTGACACCATGACCCGCCCCCCTGTCATCGCCCTGCAACTGCTGTTCGGCTGGCTCAACCTGGCCTTGGCCGTGCCGAGCATCTACCTGATGTTCGGCCTGCCGCTGGTCATGCGCCAATACGGCTGGAGCGGGACCGAGATCGGTCTGTTCCAGCTGGCCGGGCTGCCGGCGGTGTTCAAGTTCCTCATGGCCGTGCCGGTGCAACGGGTGCGCCTGGGGCGCTCGCCGTTGCCGCGCTGGCTGGCGTTGCTCGGTGGCGTGCTGATCGTGCTGTACGCGCTGATCGCCCGCGACAACCTCATCGAACAGCGCCTGGCGCTGTTCGCCATGACCTTCGCCATCAGCATCGTCGCCACCTGGATGGACATTCCACTCAATGCCCTGGCGGTGCAATGGCTGCCGCGCCACGAACAGGTGCGTGCCGGCAGCATCCGCGCCGCGGCCTTGTTCGTGGGTGCGATCGTGGGCGGCGGCGCGATGTTGCTGGTGCAGTCGCGCCTGGGCTGGCAGGCGCCGTTCGTGATCATGGGCGCGGCATTGGCGCTGGGGGTGCTGACGCTGCTGCTCGTAGCCAGGCGCCTGCCGAGCGTGCCCACACCGGCAGCCATGGCACCGGGCCTGGTGGCCGATTGGGCCGGCTTTTTCGGCCAGCCGGCGGCACGCCAGTGGACCTGGTTGCTGCTCAGCGCCTTCCCGTTCATCGGGGCGGCCTGGCTGTACCTTAAACCCCTGCTGCTCGACCAGGGCATGGCCCTGGAGCAGGTGGCCTGGCTGGTGGGCATTGCCGGGGGCACGCTGGGCGCATTTGCCAGCCTGGTGGGCGGGCGCCTGATTCCGCTGCTGGGCACGGCACGGGCGATTGTCCTGTACCTGCTGGCGGCGCTGCTGGCCTTGGGGGTGCTGGGCCTGGCGGTGTGGCTGCGGCTGGGCCAGCCCTGGCTGATCGCCGGTGCATTACTGCTGGCCTTGGCCATGGGGGCGGTGTCGGCGCTGATGTTCGGCCTGACCCTGTTCTTCAGCCGCCAGCAACGCAGCGCCAGCGACTATGGCCTGCAGTCGAGCCTGTTCGTGGTCACCCGTCTGGCTGCACCGTTGCTCGCCGGCCTGCTGCTCGACCGCCTGGGCTATGGCGGCCTGTTGGCCAGCCTGGGCGCTGGCCTGGCGCTGGCGCTGGTACTGGCGTGGCGAGTGCGCCACAGCATCGCCCGCAGCACCGACGCCCTGTTGCGCACCCCCGGCGACGCCGCCCCAGGCACCGCTTCCATCACCCTTGAGGGCAAACCATGAAGCCACACCGCTACGGCATCTGCCTGATCAGCCGCGATCCGGCGCTACGGGCCGACGTCAGCGCCGTGCTCGACCGGCTCAACCACTGGCTGGGGCATGAGACCCCGCACGCCAGCCAGCACTGGCCCGACGCCCAGCTGCAGAGCCTGTACCGCCAGGTTGCCGGCCAGGCCGAAGCCTACCTGCGCCAACAGGCCAAGCCAGGGGCGCTGGCCCTGCAACTGCTGGCCTTCGACGACCTTGCCCAGGCCCAGGCGGCGCTGGCCACCGCCTGCCCCTGCGACCACGTGCTGCTGGACACCCGTGACCTGCAAGCGCAACCCGAGCACGACCCCTTGGGCGCCCTGCTCGACACCCAGCCCGAAGCCCGCCGCTCGCCCAGCAGCGCCGTGCTGCTGTGCCATGCGCAGCACCTGCAGCACTGGCTGACCCGCCTGGGCGGCAACCGCCTGCTGCGCGTGCCCCACGAAGACCGCGCGCTGCGCCGCGCCGACCTGCTGCGCCTGTTCGTCGACCACCTCGAGCACGCCTACTGCAACCGCTTGCTGGCACGCACCACCCTGCAATCGGCTGAGCCGGTGAGCCTGGCCCGCGACATCCAGCAGCGCATGACCCAACGCTGGGGCCAGGCCTGGGATTGCCATTTCTTTACCGGCTCCATGGTCGCCGGCCTGCTCGACTCGCTGGGCGAACTGCTGCGGCCAACCGCCTGCGGTTTCCACAGCGCCTGCAACGAGCACGCCCTGGCGGTCAGCGCCCTGGCCGGCTGGCAGCTGTACCAACGGGCCTACGTGATCGTGATGACCTCGGGCATGCTTGACGAGATGCGCGGCACCCTGGCCAACCTCAAGCGCGCCGGTGCGCCGGGCCTGGTGGTCTGCGCCGACTCCCCGGAGTCGGTCTGGTTCGCCTTCCAGGGCACCCTGGACGCCGACAACGATGGCCATCAGGTCATCGCCGCCCGCGGCCTGTGGCAGCGCTTCGTGCGCCGCCCGGATGAAGCCGCGGCCTGTGTCGAACAGGCCTTCGCTGCCCTTGACCAACGCCCGGCGCCGACTTTCCTGTTCGCCACCCAGGCGGTGCTCGAATCCCGCGCGCAGTTGGAAGGCCCGCCCCCGCCCATGCCCGCCACAGCCATGCAGCAGGCGCTTACGGCACCGGAGTTGGCGGCGCTGGAGCAGTTGCTGGCGGTGATCAACCACACGCCTTCGCGCCTGCTCTGGCAATGCGGGCGGCTGGCTGCCGACGAGCGCCAGCGGGTGGTCGAACTGGCGCGCCGCGCTGGCATCGCGCTGGCCGACAGCATTGTCGCGCCCGGTAGCGTATGCGCCTATCAGGACCAGGAGCCGGTGCCCAATTACCTCGGGCCGCTGTCGATGTACGGATTCAGCCGCCGCGTGCACGCGTTTCTCGAAGGCACCGACAACGAGCCGGGCAAACCCTGGCTGATGTTCGTCAAAAGCAAGATCGACCAGTCCGCCACGCCCTACTCGGAAGGTCGCCTGCCCAGGCTGTTCCACATTGCCCAGGTCAACCACCAGCCCGGCCATATCGCGCCGTTTTGCGAGCTGCCAGTGCCGCTGGCCCTGAACAGGGTGCTCGACTACCTGGAGCCGCGCCTGGCCGTACCGGCCGCGCTGCTGCGCACCCGCCGCGAGCGGCTGCAAAGGTTGCAGCGCACCCGCGAGGTGCTGCCCAGCGACCAGATCGAAACCCTGCCGATGACGCCGAACTACTTCTTTCATCGCCTCGGCCAGTTGCTTGGCGAGCTGATCGAGTGTCACGGCTACCGCTACACCGGTGTCTACGACGTGGGCCGTTGCAGCCTGTCGGCCCTGCGTAACCTGCCCCGTACCGACGCCGGCTTCTCCGGTTGGTACGGCCGGGCGCTGATGGGCGATGCGCTGATGTCGCTGCCCTACATAGCCCTGAACGACGAGCGCCATGTGCTGGCGTTCATTGGCGACGGTGCCCGCGCCCTGGTGCCGGACATCGAGCAGCGCCTGGCGATGAGCCTGGCCAGCAGCGCCGATGCCGGCCAGCGCAACGTCACGGTGATGTACCTGGCCAACGGCGTGCTGTCGATGATTCAGACCTACCTGGACAAACGCTATGCCTGCCACGGCGCCAGCCAGGTCAACGTGCCGCTGGCCGAGGGGCCGCTGTGGGAAGAGCGCGCGTTCGGCCCGCTGCGTGTCTGCCGCGCCCGCCTGCTGCAGTTCTGCCCCGACACCCTGCGCCAGGCGCTGACTGCGCCGGGGCGCCTGAACTTCTTCGACGTATGGCTGGGCCACAACTCCGAGGGCGATGGCTTGAGCCTGGTCTCGGAAACCGCCTGGAGCCGCCTGAACATGGAAAACTGCTGATGAAATTCGGATTCATTGCCCACCCCACCTCCACTGGCCTGCTGCATCAGGTCAAGCTGGTGGACATGCTCGACCGCACCCTGGAAGAACAGGCCTGGGGTTACCAGGCCGAGCGCTGGCAGCAGCGCAACCTGGTGCCGTTCATCGATTTCGGGCGCATCGTCAGCGCCTGTGGCGCCGAGTGCTCGGGAATGCTGCAGTTCGTGCCGCTGACCGCCGAGCAGATGCTGCGCCAGCCGCGCGCGATTGCCGAACGGGTGCTGCAGGGCGTGGCCGCGCTCAAGGCCGAAGGCGCCGAACTGGTGGGCCTGGGCGGCTTTACCGCGATCGTCGGCAACCGCGGCGTGGCGACCATGCAGCAGGCCGAGGTGGCCGTTACCACCGGCAACTCGCTGACCGCCTTCGCCGCCTACGCCAACCTGATGGACAGCCTGCGCCTGCTGGGCATCGCCGCAGCGGACGCCGAGGTGGCGGTACTCGGCTACCCCGGGTCGATCGCCCTGGCCGTGGCGCGGTTGCTGGCCGAACAGGGCTGCCGGCTGCGCCTGGTGCACCGGGGCAACGCCCAGCAGGCCCAGGCGCACCTGGAATACCTGCCCAGCCAGTACCACGCCCAGGTCACCCTGCATGACAACCTTGAAGACTGTTACGCCCAGGTGCGCTTCTATGTAGCCGCGACGTCCAGCGGCGGCCTGATCGACCCACGCCGGCTGCTGCCAGGCTCGGTGGTGCTGGATGCCGCCTTGCCCAAGGACGTGATGGACGTGCCCCACCAGCGCCGCGACATCCTGCTGGTGGACGCCGGCCTGGTCTCCGCCAGCCCCGCCGTGCACCTGGGGCTGCGCAGCCTGGGCCTGGAGCCCAAGCGCAGCCTCAATGGCTGCCTGGCCGAAACCATGATCCTGGCGCTGGAGGGCCGCGCCGAGCCATTCTCCCTGGGCCGTGAGTTGCCGGTGCACAAGGTGCTGGAGATCGGCCGCATCGCCGAGCGTCACGGCTTCAGCCCTTCGCCCATGACCCATGACGGCGAAGTGCTCGCCAGCGAGGCCTTCGACCGCCTGCACCGCCACCACCACCCGCGCCGTGCGCTACGCGCCAGCGACGCCACCGACGAGCCCCTGGCCTTGCGCCGCGAAGTGCTCAACAGCTTTGCCGAGCACATCAACCCGGTGCTGCGCGAGTTCTACCGGTTCAACCATATCGAGCGTGTCTTCAGCCAGGGCCAGGGCTGCTGGCTCACCGACCTGGACGGCCGGCGCTTTCTCGACTTCGTCGCCGGCTACGGCTGGCCCCACACCCGCCCTNNTCCCCCGCCTCCGCCTGCCTCAACCCCGGCCATAATCACCCAGCCATCAGCCAGGCCTTGCAAGGCTACCTGCAGGCGCAATTTCCCACCTTCATCCAGTACCTCTCGGCGCCATTGCACGCCAGCCTGCTGGCCCAGCGCCTGGCGGCACTGGCGCCCGGTGGGCTGAACCGGGTGTTCTTCAGCAACTCCGGAACCGAGGCGGTAGAGGCGGCACTGAAACTGGCCCTGGCCGCCAGCGACAAGCGCAGCGTGGTCTACTGCGACAACGGCTACCACGGCAAGACCCTGGGCGCACTGTCGGTGACCGGCCGGGCCAAGCACCGCACCCCCTTCGAGCCCCTGCTGCCGCGCTGCGACAGCCTGCCCTTCGGCGACCTGCACGCGTTGCGCAGGCGCCTGGAGCAAGGCGACGTGGCTGCCTTCATCGTCGAGCCGATCCAGGGCGAAGGCGGCGTGATCCTGCCACCGCCTGGCTACCTGGCTGGGGTTCGTGCGCTGTGCGATGAGTTCGACTGCCTGTGGATACTGGACGAGATCCAGACCGGCCTGGGCCGCACGGGCAAGCTGTTCGCCTGTGAGTGGGACAATACCGCGCCAGACATCATGGTGCTTTCCAAGTCGCTGTCCGGCGGCCTGGTGCCAATCGGTGCCACGTTGTCGCGCGACGCCGTGTGGGAACGTGCCTATGGCGATATCGACAGCTTCGCCCTGCACACCTCGACCTTCGGTGGCGGTAACTTCGCTGCCGCCGCGGCCCTGGCGGCGCTGGATGTGCTGGAGCAGGACGGCCTGTGTGCCAATGCCGCCGAAGTGGGGGCGTTTCTGCAGGCCGGCTTGCAGCACCTGGTGGACCGCTACCCGTTCCTGGTGGCGGTGCGCGGCCGCGGGCTGATGCTGGCGATCGAGTTTCACCAGGACATGCGCGGCGGCGTGCAGGCGTTGGTCAAGGAACTGGCGGGGCGCATACCGGGCCAGGCCATGGCCACCTACCGCATGCTGTCGGGCGCTGCCCGCGCGCACCTGGAGGCCGCCGCCCAGGCATTGGAGCAGAACCTGGAAGACATGTTCGTGCTGCGCTTCATGACCAAGCTGTCCGAGGAACATGGCGTGCTCACCTTCGTTACCGCCAACAACAACCGGGTGATGCGTATCCAGCCGCCGCTGGTGCTCACGCGCGAGGAAGCCGAATGCTTTCTGAGCGCCTTCGCCAGCGTCTGCGAGGACTTGGCCACGTTCCAGTCGTGAGCCACGGGGGCTGCCACGCAGCCCCTTTGCGCCCTGCCACCGCCCCGCCGACAAAACCCATAGTTTTACCGCGCTTTGCCATACGAATCGGGCCGCTCGGCGGATTGAACCGGCGGCTCACACAATTGAAAATGGTTCCAGTTCGTATCTACTGAATGGAAGAAAGCGATATGACCTTACTGCCTCTGGTCGAGCCCGCAGCCGAGCTCAGCCGCGAAGAAGTGAACCGCTACAGCCGTCACCTGTTGATTCCCGACATCGGCGTACTCGGCCAGCGCCGCCTGAAGAACGCCAGGGTGCTGGTGATCGGCGCCGGCGGGCTGGGCTCGCCGACCCTGCTCTACCTCGCCGCAGCCGGCATCGGCACCCTGGGCGTGATCGACTTCGACCGGGTCGACGAGTCCAACCTGCAACGCCAGGTGATTCACAGCGTCGACACCCTCGGCGAGCTCAAGGCCGAGAGCGCTCGCCAGGCCATTGCCCGCCTCAACCCGCTGGTCAAGGTGCACACCCATACCGAACGCCTTGAGGCGGACATGGCCGTGGAGCTGTTCAGCGGCTACGACCTGATCCTCGACGGCACCGACAACTTCGCCACCCGCTACCTGGTCAACGACGCCTGCATCCTGGCCGACAAGCCCTACGTATGGGGCTCGATCTTCCGCTTCGAAGGCCAGGCGTCGGTGTTCTGGGAGAATGCCCCGGGCGGTCGCGGCTTGAACTACCGCGACCTCTACCCGGAGCCACCGCCGCCGGAGCTGGCGCCTTCCTGCGCCGAAGGTGGCGTGCTCGGCGTGCTGTGCGCGGCCATCGCCTCGATCATGGCTACCGAAGCGATCAAGCTGCTGACCGGCATCGGCGAGCCACTGCTGGGCCGCCTGATGGTCTACGACGCGTTGCAGATGAGCTACCGCGAGCTGCCCTTGCGCCGTTTGCCGCAGCGCCAGCCGGTCACCGCCCTGGGCGACTACCAGGCGTTGTGCGGGCTGGACCGACCCGCTGCCAGTGATGCAGCGCCCGTGCCGCAGATCAGCGCGGTGCAGCTCAAGTCGCTGCAGGATGCCGGACGCGCGCCGGTGATCATCGACGTGCGCGAGCCGACCGAATGGGACATCGTGCGCATCGACGGCGCGGTGCTCATGCCCAAGTCTGCGCAGGTGGCGACGCAGATCGTCGAGCGCTACGGCCACGACACCGACCTGGTGATCACCTGCAAGTCGGGCATGCGCTCCAAAGCCGTGGCCGGCGACCTGCAACGGCTCGGCCACGGCAGGGTGCGTGACCTGCAAGGCGGCGTGCTGGCGTGGGTGCGCGAAGTGGAACCGGCCCTGCCGAGCTATTGAGGGCGCCCGCATGGTTCTGCGCATCACCGCTCAGGCCCTGGAACAGGTAAGGCACCTGGCCCAGGCCGCGCATCCCATCGAGGCCTGTGGGCTGATTGCCGCCGCCAGCGGCGAGCCGCTTGCACACAGGGTGGTACCGATGCGCAACCAGGCCGCCAGCCCCACCTGGTTCAGCTTCGATCCGCGCGAGCAGTTGCAGGTCTGGCGTGAGCTGGATCAGCGCGACGAAGACTGCCGGGTGATCTACCACTCGCACACCGCCAGCGAAGCCTGGCCAAGCCGCGAGGATATCGCCCTGGCCAGCGACCCCCAGGTGCATTACCTGATCGTCTCGACCTGGGGCGAGGCGCGGCACGCCGCGCGCAGCTTTCGCATCATCGACGGACGGGTGTTCGAAGAGCCCCTGTGCGTCCAGCCCTGACCCTTGCCGGCCCCCGGCACAACGTGTACCACAAGGAGAAAAGCATGTCGGTTTCCGTGATCGTCCCCACCCTGCTGCGCCCACTCACCGACGGCCAGAAGCAGGTCCAGGCCCAAGGCGATACCGTGCGCCACATCATCGAGCACCTGGACAGCCGCTACCCCGGCATCAAGGCCCGCTTGGTGAAAGACGACCAGGTGCACCGTTTCGTCAACATCTACGTCAACGACGACGACATCCGCTTCGCCGACGGCCTGGCCACGCCTATCCGCCCCGGTGACCAGCTGACCGTACTGCCCGCCGTGGCCGGCGGCTGACCCACCGCTCACCGCTTCGCGGGCCCGCCCGCGAAGCCTGCTCGCCCGTAACCTGTTCGCGAGATCCGCCATGTCCCGTATGCTAGATGACGCCAGCCTCGGCTGGCGCAGCGGCCCCTCCCTGCCCGGCTGGCAGGGCCTGAGCCGCGCCCTGCAACACCACGGCCAGTGCCTTGGCCTGCGTGCCCTCGACGGCCTGGCCGAAGGGGCCGCGCTGCAGTTGGCCCACGCTGATCTGCACCCCGTTCACATGCGGTTCGTTGCACCGCCAGGTCTGCCCCTGGAGAGCACCAGCGAGTTCATACAGCAAGCTGCCTGCGGCCTGATGTCGGTGCACGGCCGTGCCAGCGGGCGCCCGCAAGCACTGGGCGTGGATTACCTGGCCGCCCTCAACGCCGCCCTCGCCTGGCAGGCCAGCCTGGCTGCTGCCGTCGGCCAACTGCGCGGCGGGCAGTTCACCCAGGTAAGCCTGGACCCGCTGCGCGGCGGCCTGCTGAGTATCGGCCAGTACCTGGCTGGCGCAACCGCACCGGAAGACGCCGAACGGCTGCTGCCGGGGCAGGACGACGCGCTTGCCCGCCCGCCGTTCGTTTCCCTGGAAGGCACGGCCTTCGAACTGGAAACCCTCGACAGCCAGCCCTGGCGCCACTTCTGGCACGCCCTCGGCTTGCCCGACAGCCTGGCCGGCAAAGCCTGGCAGCACTTTCTGCTGCGCTATGCTAAGGCCGTGGCGCCGATGCCGGCCGAATGCCTGGACGCACTGGCGCGCCTGCCGCTGGCGCAGATCCGGCAGCAGGCGCGGGCCAGCGGGGTAGCGCTGGTGGTACTGCGCAGCCCGGCGCAGCGCCAGGCCGATGCCGACTACCCGGCCAGCCTGCACACCCCCTGGCGGCTGACACCCGGCCCGCAGGCACCGCTGCGGCCAGCCCCGCGCCCAGCCGCGCTACCGTTGCAAGGCCTGCGCGTGCTGGAGTCATGCCGCCGTATCCAGGGGCCGCTGGCCGGGCACCTGCTGGCCCTGCTAGGTGCCGAGGTGATCCGCCTGGAGCCGCCAGGCGGCGACCCCCTGCGGCACATGCCGCCCTGCGCCGATGGCTGCTCGGTGCGCTTCGACGCGCTCAATCACCTGAAGACAGTACGCGAAGTGGATATCAAGTCCGCTGCAGGTCGCGCCGAGATCCGCGCCCTGTGCGCCGACGCCGACGTGTTCCTGCATAACTGGGCCCCCGGCAAGGCCGCCGAGCTGGGTCTGGATGCCGCCGACCTGCAGCTTGCCCGGCCGGGCCTGGTGCATGCCTACGCCGGTGGCTGGGGCGATGCCCCGGTATCGGCGCCCGGCACCGACTTCACCGTGCAGGCGTGGTCCGGCGTCGCCGAGCGCATCGCCCGCGCCAGTGGCACACGTGGCGGCACGCTGTTCACCGCGCTCGATGTCCTGGGTGGTGTGATCAGCGCGCAAGGCATCTGCGCCGCGCTGCTGGACCGCAGCCTGCACGGGCGCGGCAACCAGGTACACAGCTCGCTGCTGGGCGCCGCCGACCTGCTGCTGGCCCCCCCCTGCAACAGCACCCCGCCCAGCCTGCTGCAAGGCGTGTTCGAGACCGGCGACGGCCTGCTCGCACTGGACTGCCAGACACGCCAGCAGTGGCAAGCCCTGGGGCAACTGCTGGGCGGCACCTGCACCCCCGCAGAGCTACCCCGGCGCCTGGCCAGCGCCGACGCCCGGCACTGGCAGACGCGCTGCCAGCAGGCTGGCATTGCCGCCAGCCAGGTGCATCAGGACCTGGCGTGCCTGGCCAACGACCCGCGCCTGGCCGACTGCTTCGGTCAGCGCGCCTACCGATCCGTTCAATCACCCTGGAGTTTCACATGAACACTGCCGGCATCATCGACCTGGTACCCCAGGCTGCCCGTCGCCGCTGGCGCGAAGACGGCAGCTACCCTAATCGCGACGTGTTCGACCTGTTCCGCGAACGCGCCCGGGAAACGCCGGCCAAGCCGGCGGTGCTGTCCCCCGAGGGCGACGTCAGCTATGCCGAACTGCTGGGCGCAGCCCTGCGCCTGGCCGGCAGCCTGCGCCAGTCGGGCATCGTTGCCGGCGACGTGGTGGCCTACCAATTGAGCAACAGCTGGCGCTGCTGCGCCATCGACCTGGCGGTGGCGGCCCTGGGCGCCATCGTCGCACCCTTCCCGCCGGGGCGCGGCAAGCTCGACATCCAGGCGCTGGTGCGCCGCTGCGATGCCCGGGCGGTCATCGTACCGGCCACGTATGCCGACATCGACCTGTGCGAGGTCATCGAGTCGCTACGCCCAACCCTGCTCTCGTTGCGCGTGCTGATCGTAGACGGCGCACCGCGTGCAGGCTGGTCGACCCTCGACGCCCTGTTCGAGCATGCGCCGATCGACAGCACCAGCCTGCCGCGCGTGTGCCCGGACTCGCCAGTACGCCTGCTGGTGTCTTCCGGTACCGAGTCCGAGCCCAAGCTGGTGGCGTATTCGCACAACGCACTGATCGGTGGACGGGGGCGCTTCCTGCAGCGCATCAGCGACGACGGCGCCGAATTCCGCGGCCTGTACCTGGTCCCGCTGGGGTCCTCGTTCGGCTCTACCGCCACCTTCGGCGTGCTCAGCTGGCTGGGCGGCTCGCTGGTGGTACTGCCGCGCTTCGAGGTGGGCGAGGCGATCAAGGCCATCGCGCGCCTACGCCCAACCTTCATCCTTGGCGTGCCGACCATGCTGCAACGCATCGCCGCCGACCCGGCCCTGGCGCAGATCGACACCTCCAGCCTGCGCGGGCTGATCTGCGGCGGTTCGGTGATCGACCAGGCCACCGTGCTGCGCTGCAGCGAAGCGTTCGGCTGCGGTTTCATCAGCCTGTATGGCTCGGCCGACGGGGTGAACTGCCACAACACCCTGGACGACCCGCTGGAAGCGGTGCTGGGCAGCGTGGGCAAGCCCAACCCGGCGGTCTGCGAAATACGTATCGTCGACGACCTGGGCCGCGAAGTGCCCCAGGGCAGCGTGGGTGAAATCACGGCACGCGGGCCGCTGAGCCCGATGCAGTACGTCAATGCGCCTGAGCTGGACGAGCGCTATCGCGACGCCGAGGGTTGGGTGCGCACCGGCGATCTGGGGTTCATCGACGCGGCCGGCTACCTCAAGCTCGCCGGGCGCAAGAAGGACATCATCATCCGCGGCGGCGCCAACATCAGCCCGGTGCAGATCGAAGGCCTGGCCATGGCCCACCCGGACGTGGTGAGCGTGGCCTGCGTGCCGGTGCCCGACCCGGACCTGGGCCAGCGCGTATGCCTGTGCGTGACCCTGCGCGACGGCGCCCCGCGCTTCGCCCTGCAGGACATCACCGGGTTCCTGCGCGAACAGGGGCTGGAAGTGAACAAGCTGCCGGAATACCTGCGCTTTTATCGCCACCTGCCACTGACACCGGCCGGCAAGGTCGACAAGCGTGCCTTGGCCGCCGACGCAGCCGGGCTGGGCGAGCCCGTGCGGCAGGTGGGCTGAGCCATGGCCAACGAGCACGTCATTGAACTGGCGCAACGGGTACGCCACTTCGTCGAGCGGCAGATTTTGCCCCGTGAGGCCGAGCTGGGCCGCTGCGACGCGGCGGCGGCGCGGCTAAGCGCCGAACTGCAGGCCCAGGCCAAGGCCGCCGGGGTATTCGGCAATTTCTACCCCGTGGCCGACGGCGGTCGCCTCGCGCGCCTGAGCGACTACCTGGAGGTGGCCGCCGAAGAAGGCCGCAGCGAGTTCGCGCCGGCGATTCTCGGCTGCGACGCCACGCTGGACTGCCACATGCTGGCACGCCACGCCAACCCAAGCCTGCGCGAGCGCGTGTACCTGCCGCTGGTGCGCGGCGAGCAAGTGCCCTGCTATGCCATGTCCGAGCCCGACAGCATCGGCTCGATCCCGGCCACCCTGAACAGCCGCGCCCAATGGCAAGGCGACCACTGGCGGCTGACGGCGCGCAAGTGGTTCATCTGCCGTGCCGAGCGGGCAGATTTCGCCACCGTCATCGCCCGCACCGACGAGGGCCCGTTGCAGACCGGCCTGTCGATGCTGGTGGTGCCCTGCAACAGCCCAGGCTTTCGTTTCGTGCGGCCACTGGCGCTGCTAGGCCGTCAGCAGGGCCAGGGCGAGCTGCACCTGGAGGCGGTGCGGGTGGAGCCTGACCAGGTGCTGGGCGCGCCAGGCCAGGGCCTGATGCTGATGCAGCAACGCCTGGGCCTGGGCCGCCTGTTGCGCGCCGCCCACTGGCTGGGCCTGGCCCGGCGCTGCTTCGACGATCTGTGCGCGCGGGTGCACTCGGCCCGCGGCGCGCAGGCACGGCTCGCCGACAAGCAACTGGTACGTGCCCGGGTATACCGCTGTTACCGCGAGATCGCGGCGGCCCGGGGCCTGCTGCGCGAGGCAGCGGCCACCTTCGATCGCGGCCAGGCCAGCGCCATCGAAGTCAACCTGGCCAAGCTGGCGGCCTCCGATGCGCTGTCGCTGGCCGTGGATTCGGCGATCCAGATAATGGGCGCCGAGGGCCTGAGCGAGCTGTCGCCGCTGTCGGGCATCTACCGCGGCGCCCGCACCACGCACATTCTCGACGGCACCGACGACGCGCTGATCAGCACCCTGGGGCGCGACCTGCTCCAGGCCACGCGCCCCGGCCGCGCCTTCGACGTGCTGACCCCTTCCGTTCCTTCGCCTGCCAAGGAGGCCCCATGAAGCGGCATGTTCCGCTGGCCGCCCTGCTCACCTGCGCCATGGGCCTGCCGATGATGGTGTTCTATGCGCTGGGTGTACTCGGCCCGCAACTGATTCAAGCGCTGGGGCTGGACCGTGAGCAACTGGGCTGGCTGACCACCAGCGCATTCGGCCTGGCGGCGCTGCTCTCGCCATGGGCCGGGGCGCTGGTACAGCGCATTGGCTCGCGCCGTGGCTTGCAGGCGCTGTTCATGCTGGTGGCACTGTCCTTCAGCCTGGTGCTGGTGCTGCCGGGCTTCGTCGGGCTGGTGATCGCCCTAGCCTTCTGCGGCGTGGCCCAGGCGCTGGCCAACCCGGCTACCAACCAGGCCATCGCCCAGGCGGTGGACGCACCGCGCGCCAGCCTGGTAGGCATCAAGCAGGCCGGGGTGCAGGCCTCGGCGCTGCTCGCCGGCCTGGCCCTGCCGGTGCTCAGCCAGGCCCTGGGCTGGCGCATGGCGCTGGGCTGCTGGGCGCCATTGGCGCTGCTGCTGGCGCTGCTGGTCGCTCGACAGATCGCCCCGGCGCCCCAGGCGCATCGACCGCCCGTACGCGTACAGCGGCCCAACGGCTGGCTGCTGCGGCTGATGGCCATCCAGGGCTGCGCCGGGCTGTGCCTGTCGGCCTTCATCACCTTTTTTGGCGTGCATGCCAGCAGCCTCGGTGTGACGCCCGCGAGCATCGGCTTGATGATCAGTGCGTTCGGCGTCACCGGTGTGCTTTCACGGCTGCTGCTCACGCCGTTGGGCGCGGCTTTCAGGGATGAAACCGTGTTGCTGGGCGGCCTGTTCCTGTTCGCCCTGGCGACGATCGTGTTGATGCAACTGGCCACGCCCGCGCGCCACTGGCCCCTGTGGGCGGCGGTGGTCGGAATGGGCCTGAGCCTGGTCGCCAGCAACGCGGTGGCCATGAGCATGCTGCTGCGCGAACCGCGCTTCGGCGGGGTTGCCGGTAGCGCCGGGCTGCTGTCGCTGGGGTTCTTTGGCGGTATCGCACTGGGCCCACCGCTGTTCGCCGTGCTGCTGCGCCAGCCCGGCGGCTTCACTGCGGGCTGGACACTGCTGATGATCGCCTTGTGCCTGGGCGCCGGGCTATGCCGCAGCCTGTACCGGGCGCGGCAGGTGTCGGAGGGCTGCGCCGATGCCGGAACAGCGTAAACGCGAGGCGATCATCGAAGCCCTGCTGGCGCCCCTGCCGCGCATCTCGCAGCAGTGCGATGGCCATTTCCCGTTGTACCGCGTCGATCGGGACTCGCCCTGGAAACTGTCGCGCCGCGGCTCCTGGCTGGGCGGCTTCTGGGCCGCGCTTTGGTGGCGGCGCGCCCAGGCCAGTGGCAATGCGGTGGATGTGGCCGAAGCACGGACCTGGAGCGCCCGGCTGGCCGCACAGCTTGGCGAACCGAGTGTTAACCGCAGCTTCGTGTTCTGGTACGGCGCCGGCCTTGCCGCCCGCCAGTCGTGCGATGAGCAGGCCCGTGGCCTGGCCACCCAGGCGGCCGCGGCACTGGCCGCGGACTACGATCCACAGTTGGGCGGTTGGTGGCTGGGCACAGGGCTGGGGGCTGGCGAGGCTGGCGCCAGGACCTTGGACATCGACGCACTGGCCCCGACGCTCGCCCTGCTGCATGCCAGCCCGGACGCCGACCATTGGGCCCTGGCACGCCAACACCTGCAGCGTTGCCTGAACAGCTTGTCCGAGCCCTCGGGCGCCTGGGCCAATCAGGCCCTGTTGCTGCCAGGCGGTAACTGGCAGCGTACCGCGCCAGGCCAATGGGCACGGGGGCAGGCCTGGGCGATGCTGGGGCTGGCCGAGGCCGTAGGTCGCTATGGTGGTGAGTACGCCGAGGCCGCAGGCCGGGCCTGCGAGTACTGGACCCAGCGCTGGGGCGATGCCGCCGCCAGCGGCCGCCCACGCGCCGACGAGGCCGACCCCTGCGCCATCGCCATCGCCTCGGTGGCCTTGCTGCGCCTATGGCAATGCCTGCCGGGGCGTAATGCCTGGTGCGAGCTGGCCTGCCGGCAGATAGCCGGGCTGCTGACAACGTCGGTGCGGCACGGCTGCTTCATCGGCCACCGCTATCGCCTTGATGCACAGCGTACCGGCCTGGTGGAAACGCCCTGCGCGACCTTTTTCCTGGTCGAGGCGCTGCGCGCCCAGGGTCAGGTACTGGCTGGCGACGGCGGCGTGGCGGGGTGGTGAGCGGCGGGCGTGCCGGGGCGTTCGCCTTTGGACAGATCGGCCTTGCAGCAAACCGAAGTTTTTGTGAGTGGAGTTGCCCCTACCACAGAGCTCAATGGCACAATTTCACCCACCGGTGCGGCAATGCAATACCTCACACCTAATCGTAGCGAATGGGGCACTCCAAAATTGATAGGCACCCTTTCCAACTAGGGCTGAACATGAACACCGAAAAACTCAAACAGAAGTCGGTCAAGCTTCGCATGTTGATCGACAGCCTGAAGGCACAGGACCCCGCTGCCATGAAATTGAGCGTAGAGCTAGAGCCGCTGCTGCATGCGGCAGAGCGACAGCTGATCCATTCCGCCATGGAATGGCGCGACATCCCGGGTCGCTACCTGTTCACTGAAGAAGGCTTGCAGCAGTATGGCGATCTCGAGCATGCGTTTGCAGAGTTTGGCATTGAGTTGACAGGTGGAGAGTCACCTACATTGGCCCGACTCAAAGCAAGTATGGGGGAGAAACCCCAATAAGATAGCAACTGATTTCCTTTATGTTTTGGCTTGAACGCGCTTGATAGTCCCTTCGGTATTACAAATAGGGTGAAAGCCGGGCTGCGCGATGCGGGGCCCTCCACTCGACCTGAAGATGGCCAAAGTCGTGAGGCGCGAGCGCAGTACTGGAATATCGATGTAGATCTGGCGCCAACGAGCCAGCGCCGAAAAATGCATGGTGGTGGCCGCCCCCAAATGCCCAGCCGAGAGTGATTCGGTAGAAGGGGACTTCGCGGCTGTCGCCTAATGCACCGGCTTGTTCAAGACCGAGCTGGGAGCGGGCGGTACTGCGGCTGCGCAACTGGCCGTTGGCTTCGTATTCGTACTTGAACTCGCCGCGTAGCTTATAGAGGGTTTGCACCAGTACACCGGCCGGGTCGTACTGG